>JAVBYK010000499.1 GCA_030824095.1 bacterium | reverse complement strand
GGCCTGGGTGCGCGCGGGCGCTATGGCTTCATGGAGGCATTGGACTACACCCCGTCCCGGCGCCCCAGCGGCGGTCTCTATGCACCGGTGGATACGGTCATGGCACACCACCAGGGCATGAGCATTGTGGCGATGGCGAACGCCCTGCTGGGCGGCACCGCGCAACGCTGGGGAATGGCCAATGCGCCGCTGGAGGCGGTAGCGTCCCTGTTGCACGAACGGGTACCGCGCAAGGTCTCCATGCTCTACGCACCACGACCCCAGCCCGTATCGCTGGTGCGACAACGGCGCAGCGTGCCGGGCCAGCTGCGTGAAGTGATTCCGGGTGCGGCGGCACTGGAACCCACCCATCTACTCTCCAACGGTCGCTATGCCGTGGCACTGCGGGCCAATGGCGCAGGGTGGAGCCGCTGGGGAACGACGGGCATAACGCGCCAGCGTGACGATGCGCTGCGCGACGAACTGGGGAGCTTCTTCTATGTCCACTGGAATGGCCAGCCCGAACTGGCATCTCTGACATCCCACCCGGCGCCGGACCCGCATGCCCACTACCGCTGCGTCTACCACGCAGACCGCGTGTGCTTTGATACGACGTGGAGCGAGCTGCAGGCGCAGACCACGGTCTGGGTCAGTCCGGAGGACGACATCGAGTTCCGCAAGGTGGAGCTGCGCAACCTGAGCGACCGCCCCCTGGAGATCGAGCTGGTCTCGGCCTTTGAAGTCACACTGGCGGAGCGCCAGGCCGACGAGGCCCATCCCGCATTCTCCAATCTGTTTGTGCAGGCCGAATGGCTGTCCCTGCACCAGGCGCTGCTATTCGAGCGCAAGCCGCGCCTGCCAACCGAGCCCAGCGTGCAGTTGGCACACTTCCTGGCCACCTCCGATCCACGTGTGCTGGGCATTGCGGTGCAGACCGAGCGGCGCCACTGGCAGGGTCGCAACCGCAGTGCCGCGCGACCGCTGAGCCTGCTCAATCCTTTGCCATCGGCGGCGTCCGAAGACCGCACCGCTCTGTCCACCGGGCTGGACCCGGTGTGCGCGCTGGCCGTGACGGTGCGCCTGGCGCCGGGTGCGCGCATCCAGCTGACGTTTGCCACCGCGGTATCGGACAGCGGAGCCACGCTCAGGGCGGTGATCGACAAATACCGCCAGGCTAACAACGTGAAACGGGCCTCGCTGATGTCGGCCACGCTCGCGGGCATTCGCCTGCGCGCGTTGCGCATCAGCCTTGAGAACTATGTAGCCATACAGACGCTCACCACTGCGGTCACCTTGACCTTGGCCCGTCCGCTGGTCCACGTCGCCCTGGCCGCCACCACCACGGCCGAGGTCTGTGATCGCCGCTTGCTCTGGCGTTTCGGGATTTCCGGTGACAAGCCGCTGATCCTCGTGCGCTGTGGTGTACCGCAAGGCCTGGGCCTGCTGCGGGCAATGGCCCAGGCCTTGAAGCTGTGGGCATGGGGCGGTGTGGCGTGCGATCTGGTGGTGGTGAATTCCGAGCCCATTTCGTACCTGATGACCCTGCAACGTGAAATAGCGGCATTGCGGGAGCGCCACGTGCTGGAGACCAGTATGCAGGCGGGCAGCGCCGCAACCGGCTTCCACCTGCTGCGTGCAGACGAACTGACAGCCGATGAGCTGAGCACCCTCAAGGCCCACGCGCGGCTGCGCCTGCATGCCGATGGCCGCCCGCTCGCCCACCATGTGCAGGAGTGGATTGCGCTGCACGAGAAGGCACATGCGGATCGCATGGACGGGATCAGCGCGCCGCTACCCTGCAGCGCCTTGAGCGGCAGTGCGACCAAGCCCCCGGTGGGCACATTCGCCGCGGCCGATGGTGCGTTTGCATTTGACGTGAATGACAGCCTGCGTCCATTGAAACCCTGGATCAATGTGCTGTCCAACCCCGTCTTTGGTGCCCAGGTATCGGAATCTGGCAGTGGCTACACCTGGGCGGTGAACAGCCGAATGAACCAGCTCACCGCCTGGTCCAACGACGCCGTGGGCGACCCTCCGTCGGAATGGTTTCTGCTGCAGGACACCCGCTCCCAACAGGTCTGGAGCATCACACCCAATGCATGGGGGCCACACGGAACGCGGTACCGGATCACGCATAGCCAGGGCCATACCAGGATCCACCATCACCTGGGCCAACTGGATGTCACCATTTCCTGGTGTGTCGATGCAACAACGTCGGTCAAGCAGATTGCCGTGCGCCTGGTCAACCACGGTCACAAGCCCATGCACCTGCGCGTGGTGGGCATCGTCGAATGGCTGATGGGCGCCAGCCGGGCGGATCGCGCCACGGTGCGCACCGGGTTTGATGCGTCACAGTCCCCCGGTGGCAATGCCATCTTGCTGTGTACCCAGCGTGAGCGCTCGGCCGGCTTCGGTGATGGCACCGCGTTCTTCAGTGTCGCGACCCCGGCCGGCGAGTCCGGGGACTGGACCTGTGACCGCCGTGAATTCCTGGATGCCTCGGGTCGCATGGCGTTGCCTGCGCACCTCGGGCAATCCTGCGGGGATGGGCTGGACCCGTGCGCCGCTCTGGCGACCCGTGTCTACCTGCCGGTGGGTGGCTCGGCTGAGCGGATTTTTTTGCTCGGCTATGCAGCCAGTAAAGAAGCGGCCCGGCAACTGGCCCGGGAAGCAACCCGGGTGCACCCGGACGTACGCATACAGTCCTCACAAGAGGCTTGGAACCAGCTGCTGAACGCCACCATGGTCAAGACACCCGACCCGCTGTTTGACGCCCTGGTCAACCGCTGGCTGCTGTACCAGGCCGTGGGTTGCCGGCTCTGGGCCAAGGCGGGGTTCTACCAGGCTGGCGGCGCCACCGGATTTCGCGACCAGTTGCAGGATGCAATGGCGCTGGCATGGACCGCCCCCGCCTTGCTGCGCCAGCAGATTGTGCTGTGCGCATCACGCCAGTTTGTCGAGGGTGATGTGCAGCACTGGTGGCACGCCCCGCTGGGCGCCGGGGTGCGGACCCACTTTTCCGACGACCTGCTGTGGCTGGCCCACGCCTGCCTGCACTATGTGCGCTCTACCGGAGACCGCACCGTCCTGGACGAACGGGTGCCGTTCCTGGATGGCCCTGCCATTGCCGATGGCCGCGAAGACGCCTATTTCATTCCCCTGACCAGCGAGCAGGAGGCCTCGGTTTATGAACACGCGGCGCGGGCCATTGACCGCAGTCTGCGCGTGGGTGTGCACGGACTGCCCCTGATGGGCACTGGCGACTGGAACGACGGCATGAACCGCGTCGGACCGCAGGGCCTGGGCGAATCCGTCTGGCTGGCATGGTTCCTGTGGCAACTGGTAGACGGGTTTGCACCGCTGGCGCGTGCCCGCGGCGAGCCTGATCGCGCGCAGCGCTGGGAAGATGCAGCCGACGGCTGGAAAACCGCGCTGAACGGTCCGGCCTGGGACGGGCAATGGTACCGGCGCGCCTTCTTTGACAACGGCCAGCCCCTGGGATCGGCCGCCAATGCGGAAGCCCGCATCGACCTGATCGCGCAGGCCTGGTCGGTGCTCAGCGGACTGGCGCCACTGCCGAAGCAACGCATGGCGCTGGCGGCAATGGACGCCCACCTGGTGGACAGCGAGCACGGCCTGATCAAGCTGCTGGACCCGCCCCTGGTCGATTCACTTCCCAGTGCCGGCTACATCCAGGCCTATCCGCCCGGTGTGCGAGAGAACGGTGGGCAGTACTCGCACGGTGCCGTCTGGGCACTGATGGCCAAGGCAGCGTTACACACGCAGGACAGCAGCGCAGGCGGCGTGGGCGAGGATGCCTACCGCTACTTCACCTACCTCAGTCCCGCACACCGCTCCACCCATCCCACCCGCGGCGCGGCCTATGGCGTGGAGCCCTACGCCATGGCGGGCGACGTCTACACACAGCCGCCCTATGTGGGGTGCGGTGGATGGAGCTGGTACACGGGTGCGGCAGCCTGGATGCACCGCGCCGCCATTGAGTCCATCTTCGGCCTTCAATTGCAGGCCGACCAGCTGGTATTCAGGCCCTGCATTCCGGCGCACTGGGACCAGGCCGAACTGACCCTGGTGCGCGCGGAGCGGACCATGCGCTTCATCCTGGTTCGCGCAAACCGGCAGCTGGCTGCGGAAAAAGCACGCCGATGGACTGCCACCGTATTGCCCATTGGGGAAGCCCTGGCGTGGCAAGACCTGGGCTCTTCATCCACCTTTGTGGTTCCACTGCTTCCCGGTTAGGTGCGTTAGCGCACCGACTTTCGGGACTGTCATTTTTATAGTGGACTGGTCAGCCTTTCCTGCCTGCGAACGGCTGGGGCCGATCACGTTAACCAAAACCCGGGCAAACACTGCTCAACTACTGGAGATTCACCATGCGCATCCGCACTTCCCTCGCCATCGCCATTTCTGCCATCGCCCTGCTGACCGCCACCGGCTGTGCCGTACAACGCGGACAGGAAAGCGTTGGCAACTACATTGACGACTCCGGCATCACCACCCTGGTCAAGTCCCGTTTTGTGGAAAGCAAGCAGGTTGACGCCGCATCCATCAGCGTCGAGACCATGAAGGGCACCGTCATGCTGTCCGGCTTTGCCAAGAACGGAACCGAACGTTCCACCGCCGAGAGCATTGCCCGTGGCGTCAAGGGCGTCACCTCGGTGCGCAACGACATCATCGTCCGTCCGTAGTCCTCCAGGCCCTTTCTGTTCGCAAACGCACAGAAACGGGCCAGCCAAAGGCGCAAGCTACCAGCAACAGTCACACCTGCGTGATTGACCACTGGAGAATTGCACATGAAAAGCCGTTTTGAAACCCTTGCCCTGACTGCCGCCCTGGCCAGTCTGCTGGTCGCCTCCCTTGCCGGCTGCGGAAAGACCGACGACAACGTCGCCAAGTCCGCACCCGCCACCACCGTGGGCACCGACATTGATGACAGCGTGGTCACCAGCAGCGTGAAGGCCGCGCTGCTGGCAGACCCGGATGTCAAAAGCTTCGATCTGAAAGTGGAGACCCGCAAAGGAGAGGTTCTGCTCAGCGGCTTCGTGGACAACCAGGCCCAGATGGACCGCGCCACCGCCGCCACCCACACGGTCTCCGGCGTCAAATCCATCCAGAACAACCTGATCCTCAAGGGTGCCCCGACGACCGTTGGCAACAAGGTCGATGACGGCATCATCACCGGCAAGGTCAAGGCGGCGTTGCTGAGCGACCCCAACATCAAGAGCTTTGACATTGCCGTCGTGACCCGCAAGGACGAGGTGCTGCTCAGTGGCTACGTGGACAACCGGGTCCAGATGGATCGCGCAGTGGAAATTGCCCGCGGTATCGAAGGGGTGCGACTGGTCAGCAACGAGATGAGCATCAAGAAATAGCCCCTCTAGTGGCTGGACTGGTACACATCGACCAGGAGTCGGTCCAGCTCTTTCTTCACCACGCCATAGCATTCGCAGGCTTGCGCCTCCAGGCCCTTGCGCTCCAGCACTGCAATGTGGCCCCGGCGATAGCGGATGTAACCCGCATCCTGCAGCTTGCCCGCCGCCTCGGTCACACTCTCGCGACGCACGCCCAGCATGCTGGCCACCAGTTCCTGCGTCATCACCAGTTCGCGCATCGGCACCCGGTCCATGGTCAGCAGCAACCAGCGGCACAACTGCTGCTCCACCGAATGGTGGCGGTTGCACACGGCTGACTGCGCCATCTGTGTCATCAGCGCCTGGGCATAGCGCAGCAGCAGTCTTTGCAACGATCCGGCCCGATTGAACTCCTGCTGCAGGGCATGGCGTTCCAGCCGGTAGGCATGCCCCGCCGTCTGCACGACCGCGGAGCTGGACGTCGTGTCGCCGCCCATGAACAGCGGTACGCCCACAACACCCTCATTGCCCACACCGGCCGTCTCGGCCGATGCACCGGATTCGGTGACGTAATGCAGCGAGACGATGGAACTGGTGGGAAAGTAGGCATGGCGCAATTGCGTGCCGGGCTCGTACAGCATGTGCCCCAGCGGCATGGCCACCAGTTCCAGCTGGCTGGCAAACAGCTCAAGGTCCGCCGCGGGCAAAGCCGCAAGCAAATGGTTTTGTTGGGGGCTGTGGAGTGCGCTCATGCCGCCACCATCACTTCCACGCCGATGCCGCGGTATCCCTGGAACCGGCCGTTGCGACTGAACATGGGTTCACCGCTGACCCGGAACTGCTGACGCGATCCATCCGCATTGACCCGGTGGAAAGGGAAGTCCAGGAACGGCTCTCGCGCCGCAATGGTGGCGCGCAGGAGCTCCCGCTCGGTCTCGTCCCAGCAGTCCACCTGGCTAGCCGCAGACGCACCGTCCAGCGCATCCACCCGCATACCCAGCATTTCCAGCACCGGGCCGGACACCTTGGTGAAGTTGCCGCTCTCGTCCTGCTCCCAATACCAGTCGGATGCCAGTTCGGTCAGACTGCGGTAGCGCGCCTCGCTTTCGCGCAGTTCGGCCGTTCGGTCTTGCACTGCCTGTTCCAGCACCTTGTTGAAATCCGCCAGCTTCTTGTACAGCAGGCGCACCTCCAGCATGTTGTGGATGCGGGTCTTCACCTCCACCAGATCAAACGGCTTGCTGACAAAGTCCTTGGCACCCGACTGCAGGGCCCGCAGCTTGTGGCCCGGCTGCGCGGTGAGCACGATGACTGGCAGGTAGTCGTCTTCCGTGCTGGTCTTGAGGGCCTCCATCACCTGGAACCCGTCCATGACGGGCATCTGCAGGTCCAGCAGGATCAGGTCGTATTGGTACTTGCGGTGCAGCCGGCACACTTCCTCGGGCTGCATCGTGGAGCTGACCGATTGGTAGCCGGCGCCCTGCAACAGTTGCTCCAACAACTGCACGTTGGACTGCTGGTCGTCCACGATCAGTATCTTGGCATTCAGAATGTCTACGGCTTGAATCATGGAATAGCTCCTTCGGAAGGACGTGCAAGGGGACCAATGGAAGCCAGCGACAGGTTGAGTTCGACCCAGAAGACGCTGCCCACGCCGGGCGTGCTTTCGGCGCCGATGGCGCCACCCATGAGCTCCACCAAACGCTTGCTCAGGGCCAGGCCCACACCGGTTCCGGCCTCGGAGCGGGTCTCGCGCCCCAGGCGGTTGAAGGGTTGAAACAGACCGGCCAGCTTGGCTGCGGTCAGCCCCTCGCCGCTATCGCAAACCCGTATGCGCACGCGCTGGCCGGCCACCGCAATGCAGCTGACTTCCAGTGTGCCGTTCACCCGGTTGTACTGGATGGCATTGCGCAGCAGGTGCTGCACGATCTGCTGCAAACGGGACCGGTCCACGGCCACCAGCATGGCGTCGCCCACGGGCTTGACGTCCATGCGGACACCTTTGTTTTGCGCCTGAATCAAAACGGCCAGACGGCAAGCCTCCAGCACCTCATCCAGCGCCACGGGCTCCAGTACCAGCTTCAACTGGCCGGATTCGATGGACGTGAGATCCAGAATATCGCCGATCAGGTCCAGCAGATACCAGCCCGCCCGCAGGATCTGGTCGATGCTGGATTTCTGCGCCGTGCTGGGTGGCGGAACCCCCATGTCCAGCAACTGGGCAAACCCCAGAATGGAATTCAAGGGCGAGCGCAACTCATGCGTCATGTTGGACAGAAAGTCCGACTTGGCCTGGCTGGCCCGGTCAGCGGCCGCTCGGGCTGTCTCCAGATCCTGATTTTTCTGTTGCAGGGCGGCGTCCAGGCGCTTTCGATCCGAGATGTCACTCAGGACCAGGCGCTCAACCGGCATGCCTGCGCTGATCTGCACGGGACTGGCATCGGTGGCGGTGATCCGCATGTGGGCCCAAAAGGGGTTGCCGTCGCGTTTGATCATCCGCAACTCGCAATCCTGCGGCGCCCCGGACTCGGCGAGCCGCTTGCGGCAGTGGTAGTAGATGTCCAGGTCGCCCTTGACGATGAAGCGACTCACCAGCTTGTTCACCAGATCGCTGCGCACCACATTCAGCAGGCTGGCAGCCGTGAAGTTGGCATCCAGAATGAAACCGTTTTCACTGACGCTGCAGTAGCCAACGGGCGCCATGTCATACAGGTCAAAGTAGCGAATCCGCGCGGCATCCAGTTCACCCTGAGTGCGGCGCAACTCATCGTTTTGCATCTCCAGTTCAATCTGGTGCACCTGCAGTTCATGCAGGGTTTGCCGCATGGCTTCCTGCGATAGGTCACTGGGCGATGGCAAGGCCAGCGCCGCGCGGGTCTGCAACGTGTCTTCGGCACGCGCACGCAACGCCTGCCAGGAGTGGTCGGTCATGCTGTGCCCTTGCAGCGCTCGGTCGTGGCAATCGCATACATCTGACCCGCGCCATTGACCAGGGCGGTTGACGTCAGCGACACGTCCAGCACGGAGCCGTCTTTGGCCAGCCGCTGTGTGGCGTAGGGTTGCAGCGTCTGCGCCTGGCTCAGCTGGCGCACCTCGGCCAGCGCGCTTTCGCGCAGCGCGGCAGGAATGCGCTCGCGCACATTCATCGCCAGGGCCTCTTCTTCGCTCCAGCCATACATACGGCTGGCACCGGCGTTCCAGGCAAGGGTGCGGCCCTCCAGGTCCTGCACGGTGATCGCATCCGTCGCATCCTGCACCACCACGGCCAGGCGCATCAGGTCGTTGGCCTTGCGCAGGGCCTCGCGCGTGCGCACGATTTCGGTGATCTCGACAAAGGTGATCACCACGCCTTCAATCACGTTATCCAGTGTGCGGTAGGGCAGGATGCGCATCGTGAAAAACTTGCCCTGGGTGGTCTCTACATCCACTTCCACGGGAATCAGCGTGTTGAGCACGGTCTGGGCGTCGGCCACCAGGCGGTCGTAGCCCACCAGATTGGAAACGATGTGCCCCACCGGCCTGCCCACGTCGCTGCGGATCAGGTTGATGATCAGGGTGGCGGCGGGGGTGAAGCGCAGGATGCGCAGGCTATGGTCCACGAACACGGTGCCAATGCCGGTTCCGGCCAGCAGGTTGTTCATGTCGTTATTGGCCCGCGACAGGTCGCTGACCTTGGTCTGCAGCTCGGTGTTGACCGTGGACAACTCCTCGTTGATCGACTGCAGCTCCTCCTTGGAGGTCTCCAGCTCCTCATTGCTGGACTGCAATTCCTCGTTGACCGACTGCATCTCCTCGTTGGAGGACTTGAGCTCTTCGTTGGCGGTTTCCAGTTCGGCATTGGCGGCATGCAGGTATTCCTCCTTGGCCTGCAGTTCCTCATTGAGTTCGGCTATCTGGGCGCTGGCATCCCGCGCCAGACCGTCACCGGCAGAAGCCGCTGGCAAGGCGGCTTCCGGGTGCGGGGGATTGGCGGGCGGGGGAGCCTGCTCCAGCGACACCAGGAACAGGGGCGACTCCAGCGCCGCAGAACCCTGGGCTACCGGGCTCACGCTCAGGTTGACCAGTGTGAAGTGGCCATTGGTCTTGACGCGCAGACCGGCGATGCTCACCGTCTCTTTGGAACGCACGACCTTGTGCAGCGTGGTGGTCAACTCGCGGCGCAAGCCCTCGCGGGCCATCTTCAGGACATTGCTGATGCCCGCCTCACCCGGGTGGGGCTCCAGGTACATGCCGGAGCGGCCATGCAGGTAGAGCACATCGCCCTGGGCATTGACCAGCACCGCAACCCGGGCCACCTGCTGCAGCAGGCTTTGCTCGGTCAGTTCCCGCAGCGACACCTTGGCGGCCTGGGCGGCGCCGGGCGGCACAGCCAGGTTGGCATCCCGGCGCGATGCGGGAGACAGAAAGCGCCCCAGGGCCACGCGTTGCGCACCCTGAAAGTCTTCCTTGCGCTGGTACAGCTTGGCCTTGCGCTCCACCGGGGAAAACAGGTCCACCAGTTCGCCCACCGTCTCCGACGTTCCCAGGAACAGCACGCCCGCCGGCAGCAAGGCGTAGTGGAACAGCGCGATCAGCTTGCGCTGGGCCTCGGCACCCAGATAGATCAGCAGGTTGCGGCAGCTGATCAGATCCAGCTTGGAGAAGGGCGGGTCCTTGATCAGGTCCTGTTCCGAGAACACCAGCATGTCGCGAATGCTCTTGTGCACACGGTAGGCATTGCCCCCGTCCTCGGCGGTGAAGAAGCGGGCCAGCCGCTGGGGCGACACGCTGTCGGCAATGCTGGCGGGGTAGACACCCGCACGCGCCACGGCAATCGCGCGGCTATCGATATCGGTGGCGAAGACCTGGATGCGGTAGTTCTGCTTCAACGCCTCCAGGCGCTCCTGCAGCAGGATGGCAATCGAATACGCCTCTTCTCCCGTCGAGCAACCCGCAGACCAGGCCCGCACCACGCCGCCGGCCGGCTTGCCATCAAACAGCAGCGGAATGACTTGGGTCTCCAGCGCGGCAAAGGCCTCGGGGTCGCGGAAGAAGTTGGTGACGCCTATCAGCAGATCGCGGAACAGCGCCTCCACCTCCGGCGGGGTTTGCTGCAGATACTGCACGTAGGCGTCCAGCGCGTCCACCTGGTGCACGGCCATGCGCCGCTCGATGCGGCGAAAGATGGTGGTGGGCTTGTACTGGGAGAAGTCGTGCCCGGTCTGCGAGCGCAGCAGGATGAAGATCTTCTTGAGCGCATTCTCCGATTGGGGCAGGGCCGTCTCCACCAGGCGCGGCAGCTTGCCAAACGCGTGGCTGGTGTAGGCAATGAGCTTGGCCGGCATTTCGGCGGGCGGCATCTCGTAGTCCACACAGCCGGTGGCCATGGCGCTGCGCGGCATGGAGTCGAATTCGCACGAGGCGATGTTCTGCGCCATGACCATGCCACCGCCGTCCTTGATGGCGCGCACGCCCAGCGAGCCATCGCTGCCGGTGCCGGACAGGACAATGCCAATCGCTCGCTCGCGCTGGTCCTGCGCCAGGGAGCGGAACAGGTAGTCAATGGGCAGCCGGTGGCCGCGTGCGGCAACCGGCTCCAGCAGATGCAGGGCCCCGTTCAGGAAGGCCATGTCGCGGTTGGGCGGAATGATGTAGACGCAGTTGACCTCGACCACCATGCCGTCCTGCACCTCGGCCACCTTCATGCGCGTGGTGCGCTGGATCAGCTCGGTCAGCAGGCTGCCATGGTCGGGAGCCAGGTGCTGCACCAGCACAAACGCCATGCCCGGATCATCCTGGGCGGGCATGCCCGAGAAGAACGCAGCAAAGGCGGCCAGGCCGCCTGCGGATGCGCCCACGCCCACAATGGGGAACGCCGGGCCCGTGGATTCTTCCTGCTTCGCAGCGGTTGCCAATTCAATTGCTCCTAAAATAATAGCTAAACAACCAATATCCACGAGGGCTAGGTGTCAATTTCATTCAAAGTCGTTTCGTCAGATGCGGTCTCGGCCAGCCGCAGCCCCTGATCCAGCGCCTTCATGAATTCGCCGATCTTGATGGGCTTGGTCAGGTAGCGGAAGAAGCCGGCCTCCAGGCCTTTCTCCACATCGCGCGGCATCGCATTGGCACTCAGGGCCAGCACCGGGATGTGGCGCGTCAGCGGATCGTCCTGCAGCAGGCCCAGCGCCTGCAGCCCGCTGATGCCGGGCAGGTTGATGTCCATCAGGATCACATCGGGCAAGCTGGCGCGGGCCAGCGCCACGCCCCGCGCACCATCTTCCGCGCGCAGCAGGCGCATGTCCGGGCGACGGGCAATCAGCTGGGCCACCAGTTCCATGTTGGCCAGGTTGTCCTCCACATACAGCAGGGTGCGCACCTTCTGTCCATCCTGCACAGGAGCCGGCAGCAGCACCGGCTGCGCCAGCGCGTCCAGCGTGAGCGTGTGCGGGTCCGCCAACTGCAGCTCAATCCAGAACTCGCTGCCAACCCCCTCCGTGCTGTTGGCGCCAATGCTGCCGCCCATCAGCTCCACCAGGCGCTTGCTGACCACCAGCCCGATGCCGGTGCCTTCCTCGTCACTTTCCTCCTGGCCCAGCCGGTTGAAGGGCTGGAACAGCTGCGCCAGCTTGCTCTCGGACAGGCCTTCCCCGGTGTCGCGCACAGTGATGTGCATGCGGTCGGCGCCCTGTGTCTGGCAGGTCACTTCGACCGCACCGTTGAGCCGGTTGTATTTGATGGCGTTGGACAGCAGGTTGACGAACACCTGTTTCGCCCGGGTGCGGTCGGCTTCGACGAAACACGGTCCGGAAAAGCTGGGGAAGTGCATTTCGATGCCGCGCCGGCTGGCCAGCGGCTCGATCATGGTGCGGCAGTCCAGCAGCACTTCGGGCAGGGATACGGGCTCTATCGACATCGACAGGCGGCCGGACTCGATCAGCGCCAGGTCCAGTATCTCGTTGATCAGCTCCAATAGATACCAGCCGGCCTTCAGGATCTGGTCAATGCTGCTCTTCTGAATGGCCGACGGTGCGGGAACGCCGGACTCCATCAGCTGGGCAAAGCCCAGGATGGCGTTGAGCGGCGAGCGCAGCTCATGGCTCATGTTCGACAGGAATTCACTCTTGGCCAGGTTGGCCTTGTCGGCCACCAGTCGGGCAGCCTCCAGCTCGATATTCTTGATCTGCAGGGTCTTGTCCAGCAGCGAGCGTTCAGCGTCCAGCTGCTTGCGCACCGAATTGTCGGTGCCGATCAAGAGGTAGCCAATGATGGTGCCAGCGGCATCGCGCAGTGCCGTGACCGACACCACGGCCGGCAGGCGGGTGCCGTCCTTGCGGATGTAGGTCAGCTCGTAGATGTCTTCAATGCCGCGCGATGCCTTGAACACCAGCGCCTCAAAGCCGGGGGTGATCTCGGTCTGCAGCTCCTGGGTCAGCGCCTGGGCCCGTGCCACCAGTTCGGTGGGGTCGGACAGGTCGGCGGGGGTCACCGTGTTCATGACCTCGGCCGCCGTGTAGCCCAGCATGTGCTCGGCTCCCACGTTGAAGATCTGGATCACGCCCCGGGTGTCGGTGGCAATGCTGGAGAA
>JAVBYK010000105.1 GCA_030824095.1 bacterium | reverse complement strand
CCCCGGATCGCGTCAATCAACATTTGTCCCATGCGGCCGGATGCGCCGGCCACGGCTATTCTGTATGTCATGTCACGATCCTTGGGTGCAGAGGCTGTCGTCCTACGGACGCGTGGACTCCAGAGGCGGGTAGTCGGTCGTCGTCAGCGCAGGGCCTGGCGCGGGCGCCGGCTTGGTAGGCAGAGGGTACTTCTTGAGTGCCTCTTCAGAGGCTTCCAGCGCAGGCGCCGTGCCGCTCGGGGTGGGCGACTTGAGGGTGGCCACAAACTCGGACTCACTGGGCAACTCATCAGCCTCGACCCGTTCCATGACGCCGTTTTTGAAGAACACCGTGACCTTGCGCGCCTGCTTCTGTTCGCCCTGCTGTTTCAGTGAGAAAACATAGTCCCACCGATCCGCATGAAACACGCTGACCAGCAGGGCCGTGCCCAGAATGTCGCGCACCTGGGCGCGCTGCATGCCAGGCTTGAGCAGGGCCACCTGTTCACGGGTCACCACATTGCCCTGGACGATGTCCATGCGGTACGGCGAGACCACCGAAGCGATCCGGTTGCTGGCGCCATCGAAGCTGCTGCATCCCGCAAGGCCCACGAGCGCGAAGACGACCAGATTCAAGCGGGGGGCATTGCTATGGATGTCGGACATGGATGGTTACGCGAGCTATGATCGCATGATTGTAGCGGTTGAGCACCGCTCCACCTCCCGAGCTGTCCCGGCGGAAAGATGCCCATGACCAACATCGACGAACTCAAAAACACCGGACTCAAAGCAACCATCCCCCGCCTGAAAATACTGGAGGTATTCCAGCGCAGCGCGCAACGCCACCTGACGGCGGAAGACGTTTTCCGGGTGTTGCTGAAGGAGCATTCCGACGTGGGGTTGGCTACGGTGTACCGGGTGCTGACCCAGTTCGAGCAGGCCAGCATTCTCAGTCGCAGCCACTTTGAAAGCGGCAAGGCCGTGTACGAACTCAACGAAGGCCAGCACCACGACCATCTGGTGTGCCTGGATTGCGGCAAGGTCGAAGAGTTTTACGATGCGGAGATTGAAAGCCGCCAGCAGGCCGTTGCCAAGGCCAAGGGATTCGCCATTTCGGACCACGCCCTGAGCCTGTATGCCAACTGCGTCAAAGAGAACTGCCCCCACCGCGCCGAGATGGAGCGGGAACGCCGCCGACCAGCCAACTGAGCTGCCTTAGTTGCCCTGCGCCATGGCCTTGCGGTGGCGCTCGACGAATTCCTGGTAGGTATCAATTCCGCGCAACTGCAGAATGGTGTTGCGCACAGCGGCCTCCACCAGCACGGCGATGTTGCGCCCGGCCACCACCTGGATGACGACCTTGCGTACCGGAACACCAAGAATGTCCTGCGTCAGCGGCTCATAGGGAATGCGTTCGTACTCGCGCTCCAGCGTTTCGCGACGTACCAGGTGCACGATGAGCTTGAGCCGCATCTTGCGACGCACGGCGGTCTCGCCAAAGATGCCGCGGATATCGAGCAAGCCGATGCCGCGCACTTCGAGCAGGTTCTGCAACAGTTCGGGGCAGCGCCCTTCGATGGTGGTCTGGTTGATGCGATACAGATCCACCGCATCGTCGGCCACCAGACCGTTGCCACGGGAAATCAGCTCCAGGCCGAGTTCGCTCTTGCCCAGACCGGACTCACCGGTGATCAGCACCCCCAGGCCCAGAATGTCCATGAACACCCCGTGCATGGATGAGCGATCTGCAAAGTGCTTGGACAGATAGGCCCGCAGCACGTCGATCACAAACGCCGACGACTCCTGCGTGGCGAACATGGGAATCTGCGCCCGCTCGCACATGGACAGCAGCGCCTGCGGCGCCAGTTGGCCGTCCGCCAGCACCAGTACCGGCGGCTCCAGTGTCACGATACGGGCAATGCGCCGGGCACAGTCTTCCGTGGTGGCGTTGGTGATATACGCAATTTCGCGTTCACCCAGGATCTGCACCCGGTAGGGATGGATGTAATTGAGATAGCCGACCAGATCGGCACCCGAACGGGCGGCACGCACCGCCACCTCATCAAAGCGGCGCTCCGATGCGCCCAGGCCGGCCACCCACTCCCAGTGCAGACGGGAGCGAAACTCCTCGAACAGAACGTCGGCACTGACTACGGTGGGTTTCACAGAGGATGCCGGCTCTCAGGCTATCGTCAGGCCAGCTGGGCCGACTGCCAGTGCGCAATCAGCGCATGCAGTTGCGCAGCATCGGTGCTGGCCTTCAGCTTTTCGCGCAGGTCCGCATCGCTGAGCAGTTCTGCGATCTCGGACAGGATTTCCAGATGCTTTTGCGTGGCTGCCTCGGGCACCAGCAGAAAAATCAGCAACCCGACGACCTGATCGTCTGGAGCATCAAATCCAATGGGATGGGCCAATTGAAAAACGGCCGCCATGGGCGACTTCAAGCCCTTGATGCGTCCATGGGGAATGGCCACACCGTGACCCAGACCGGTTGAGCCCAGGCGCTCACGCGAAAACAGACTGTCAGTCACCAGTGCACGGCTCAGGCCATGCAGGTTCTCAAACAGCAACCCCGCCTCTTCAAAAGCCCGCTTTTTGCTGGTGACTTCTACTTGCGCCAGCACTTGCGCTGGGGACAGGATACTTGCGAGTCGGTTCATGGTGTGGTCGGATTATGCACAAAAAAACCGCCCGGCAAGCGGGCGGCTATTTGCTGGCTAAGGCCTGAAACGGAATCACATCAGGCGCTTGGGCGCATCGTGGTGGTGGTCTTGCAGACGATCCTTGTGGCGAACCACCTGGCGGTCGAGTTTGTCAACGAGTTCATCGACGGCGGCATACAGGTCTTCGTGGGAGCTCTCGGCAAACATGTCACTGCCTTTGACATGGATATTGCATTCGGCACGCTGCCGTCGCTCCTTTTCCTTTTGCTTCTCAACCGTGAGGAGTACCTTGACATCGACCACCTGGTCAAAATGTCGCATGATTCGATCAAGCTTGGTCGTGACATAACTACGCAGGGCCGGGGTAACTTCAAGATGGTGACCGCTGATCGTTAAATTCATAAAAAGCCTCCAATTGCTTTCAAGTTAAAAACCTCACCGCTTGGTACGGCAAGAACAGCCATCAAACATTCCAAAAAATCTGATCGCCGTGAATTCACTATGCGCCCGAACCTGCCGAAATGCAACGCCTTTTTGTTACCGCACCGCAGCAAGTTGATGCCGCTCAGAGGCCCCATTCGACCCCTGCACAGGCTGCAATTGCGGTGCGATAATTTGACGATTGACACTTTTGGAGAGCATTTCTTGGAAACCTACCCCAGTCGGTAGCTTTCATATTTAATTGGGGTCAGATTCCAATTATTCGAAAGCTTCTACAACACACAATTGTTCGCGTCGAATGATTGGAATCTGACCCCGATTGAATCGTCATGCTCAATATTTTCACGCTCGCCAACGGACGGCTCTTTCAGGAAGAGATCGAATCGCTGGAAGAGTTGTCCCAGTTTCATCCGATCTGGGTGGATCTCGAATCACCCACCGTCGAAGAGAAACGCTGGGTCAAACAGTACTACGGCCTGTCCATTCCGGAAGACGCGATGGACGAGGACATTGAAGAGTCCGCGCGCTTTTACGAGGAAGACAACGGCGAACTGCACATCCGCAGCGACTTCTTGATTGCAGACGATGACGAACCGCGCACCGTGCGCGTGGCGTTCATCCTGAACCAGTTCAACGACGAACTCAAAAGCAAGGGTGTGCTGTTCTCGATCCACGATGAGGACGTTCCGGTGTTCCGCCTGCTGCGCATGCGGGCGCGGCGCGCACCCGGCCTGATCGAGGACGCCAAGGAAGTGCTGCTCAAGCTGTTCGATGCCGATGCCGAGTACTCGGCTGACACGCTGGAAGGCATTTACGACGAACTGGAGAAGGTCAGTACCAAGGTGCTGTCCGGGGACGTGACCGATGCGTTGGCCGGTGAGGTGCTGGGCGCCATTGCGCGCCACGAAGACATGAATGGTCGCATCCGTCGCAACGTCATGGACACCCGTCGTGCCGTGAGCTTCATGATGCGCAGCAAGATGCTCAATGGCGAGCAGTTTGAGGAAGCGCGACAGATTCTGCGCGATATCGATTCACTGGACTCCCACACGGCGTTCCTGTTCGACAAGATCAACTTCCTGATGGATGCGACGGTCGGTTTCATCAACATCAACCAGAACAAGATCATCAAGATCTTCTCGGTGGCCAGCGTTGCCTTGCTGCCCCCCACCCTGATCGCCAGCCTGTATGGCATGAACTTCAAGTTCATGCCCGAGCTGGAGTGGTCGCTGGGCTATCCCTACGCGCTGACATTGATGGTGGCCAGTGCGCTGGTGCCCATGTGGTACTTCCGCAAGCGCGGCTGGCTGAAATAGGGACGCACACCCTGCACTGCATCCATGCACGTTGACGGCCGTCCCTACCGCACCATCTGGCTCAAGCCGGATGATCCCTGCGTCGTCCAGGTCATTGACCAGACCCAATTGCCGCATGCGTTTGCCATCGTGGATCTGCATTCGGTCGCGGACGCCTGCGTGGCCATTCGGGACATGACCGTGCGCGGCGCCGGCCTGATTGGTGCCTGCGCGGCCTATGGCATGTACCTGGCGGCGCTGGAAGCGCCGGACAGCGATTTCCATGCAGCCATGGCACGCGCAGGCGCTGCACTCAAGGCGACACGCCCGACAGCCGCCAACCTGGCCTGGGCGGTTGACCGCGTTCTGACTACGATTGGTGTCAGCGGCACGCCCGAGCAGCAGCGCGCGCGCGCCCGGGATGCGGCCGAAACGATTGCCAACGAAGACGTGGAGCATTGCCGGCGCATCGGCGTCCACGGGCTTCCCGTGATCCAATCCCTGGCTCAACGCAAGCAGGGCCAGGTCGTCAATATCCTGACCCACTGCAATGCCGGATGGCTGGCATTTGTGGACATCGGGTCCGCCACGGCGCCGATCTACGCCGCCCATGATGCCGGCATTGCCCTGCACGTCTGGGTTGATGAAACCCGCCCCCGTAACCAGGGTGCCAGCCTGACCGCCTGGGAGCTGGGCCAGCACGGCGTGCCCCACACCCTGATTGCTGATAACGCCGGCGGCCATCTGATGCAGCACGGCATGGTGGACATGGTGATCACCGGTGCAGATCGGGTTACCCGCAATGGGGATGTGGCTAACAAGATCGGCACCTACCTGAAGGCATTGGCTGCCCGCGACAACGGAATCCCCATGGTCGTCGCCCTGCCATCTTCAACATTTGACTTTTCGCTGCACGATGGCGTGGCCAACATCCCGATTGAAGAGCGGGACGCCAGCGAGGTGCGTTTCATGGCCGGGCAAACCACGCAAGGCGACGTAGAGACCGTGCGCATTTGCCCGCCCACCACACCGGCGCGCAATTGGGGTTTTGATGTGACGCCTGCGCGCCTGATCACGCAGCTGATTTGCGAACGCGGCATCTGTGCGGCCAACGAGGAAGCCATCCTGTCGCTGTTCCCGGAGCAACGCTGAATGGGCACGCCCATCGACGACGGCTACATCAAGTACACGAGCACGCGACGCGACGGCAGGGTGCCACCATCCGCCACACTGGATGAACTGAACCGCGCCCGCACGACGTTGTTCGATCTGGGCCTGATCGGCGTGTACAACAACGGTGTGGGGTATGGCAACCTCAGCGTTAGGGTCGGGAATCACAACCAGTTTGTCGTCACGGCCAGCGCCACCGGCGCAGAGCGCACTTTGCAAGCAGAGCAATTCTGCCTGGTCGAAGCGTTTTCCGCGGATGAGAACCATGTGCAATCCATGGGATCGCTGCCCGCGTCATCTGAATCCATGACACATGGCGCTATCTACGCGGCCCATTCCGGCGTGCACTGCGTCATCCATGTGCACAGCCGTATCCTGTTTGACCACCTGATGCAAACCGGCGCACCGGCAACGCCGGCCGATATTCCCTATGGAACACCCGCCATGGCGCACACGGTGGCGCAACTGGTAACACGGCAGCCCCATCTACCCACCGTGTTTGCCATGGCCGGCCACGACGAAGGAGTGGTCGCCTACGGTGCAGACACGCCATCAACCCTGGATGCGCTGCGCGCATTGCTTCAAAGGATATCGAAACCATGACCCGAATTGGCATCATTGGCGGCAGCGGCCTGGACAATCCGGACATTCTGCAAGACGCAGGCGACAGTACCGTCACCACGCGTTGGGGGAGCCCGTCTGCTGCGTTGAAGATTGGCAAGATCGCGGGTGTGGAGGTCGTATTGCTGGGGCGCCATGGCCGCGAGCACACCATTCCACCCAGCCAGGTCAACTACCGCGCCAACATCCAGGCACTGCAGGACGCCGGTTGCACCCATATTCTGGCCACGACGGCGGTGGGCTCACTGCGCGAGGAGATTGGCCGCGGCGACTTGGTCATCCTGGACCAGTTCATCGACTTCACCAAGCAGCGCGCCATGAGTTTCCATGAGCGTTTCCAGCCCCACCAGCCGGTGCACACACCGATGGCCGATCCGTTCAGTCCGGCACTGCGCTCCACCCTGATCACGGTGTGTGAACGGCACGGTTTTGCCTTTCATCCAGTCGGCACCGTTGTGACCATTGAAGGCCCGCGTTTCTCCACACGAGCCGAGTCCCGCATGTTCCGCGCCTGGGGCGCCGATGTCATCAACATGTCGATAGCAACCGAGGCCGCGCTGGCCAACGAAGCCGGCATTCCCTACGCCGCCGTGGCCATGAGCACCGACTACGATTGCTGGAAAACGGACGAGGAGCCGGTCAGTTGGGATGCCATCCTGGCAGTGTTCAACAGCAACGCCAAAAAAGTCACCACGTTGCTGTGCGATGCGATTCCGGAAGTTGCCAAGCGGAACCCATGAAAAAGCGGCCCTCGGGCCGCTTTGCAATGGCAATTCAAATGCCTATTTATCGCGCAATTCCCGGCGCAGAATCTTGCCGACCGGGGTCTTTGGCAACTCGCCACGGAACTCGATCACCTTGGGCTGCTTGTAGCCGGTGAGGTTCTCCTTGCAGTAGGCCCGCACATCGTCTTCGGTGACATTGGGGTCCTTCTTGACAATCACCAGCTTGACTGCTTCGCCGGACTTCGCATCGGCCACGCCGACACAGGCGCATTCCATGATGCCTGGCATCTGCGCCACCACGTCTTCCAGTTCTGTGGGAAACACGTTGAAGCCGCTCACCAAAATCATGTCCTTCTTGCGGTCCACAATCTTGAAGAACCCGCGCTCGTCCATGACACCCACGTCACCGGTCTTGAAGAATCCATCCGATGTCATGACCTTGGCGGTCTCGTCGGGGCGTTGCCAGTAGCCAGCCATGACCTGGGGACCCTTGATGGCGATCTCACCCGGCTGCCCGAGCGGAACTTCGTTGCCATCATCGTCAAGCAACTTCATGTAGGTGTTGGGCAAGGGCACACCGATGGTTCCGGTGTACTCGGTCGCAGTGACCACATTGCAACTGGCCGAGGGCGATGTCTCGCTCAGGCCGTAGCCTTCGCAAATAGGGCAGCCCGTCTTCTCAAACCACAGCTTGGCCACGCCGCTTTGCACCGCCGTACCACCGCCCACCGACACCTTGAGGTGGCTCCAGTCCACCGTATTGAAATCCGGGTGATTGGCCAGGCCGTTGAACAGGGTGTTCACGGCCGGGAAAGAGTGAATGACGTGCTTGCGCAGTTCCTTGAGCACACCGGGAATGTCACGCGGATTGGGAATCAGGATCAGTTTGCCGCCCATGCGCATGGACAGCATCATGCCCACCGTGAACGCAAAGATGTGGTACAGCGGCAGGGCACACACACCGGTGGCCTGTTCGCTGGCCGGTATCTTGCTCATCACCGGGTTGTTCCAGACCTCGGACTGCAGGACGTTGGCAATCACGTTGCGTTGCAGCAGCACGGCGCCCTTGGAGACACCGGTCGTTCCACCCGTGTATTGCAGCACGGCCACATCGTCGGCCTTGATTTCAGGCTTCTTGAACGGTGCCTTGGTGCCAATCGCGATGGCGGCATTGAAACGCACGGCTTCCGGCAGGCTGTAGGCAGGCACCATCTTCTTGACGTTGCGCACCACATAGTTGACCAGTGCACCCTTGAGCAAGCCCAACTGGTCACCCATGGCGCACAGCACCACATGCTTGACGGGCGTGGCCGAGATGCACTTCTCCAGCGTGGTGGCAAAGTTCTCGATGATGACGATGGCCTTGGCGCCCGAGTCCTTGAGCTGGTGCTGCAGTTCGCGCGGGGTGTACAGCGGGTTGACATTCACGACCACGAAGCCGGCACGCAAAATGCCGGCGACGGCCACCGGGTACTGCGGAACGTTGGGCATCATGATGGCGACGCGGTCGCCCTTGACCAGACCCAGACCCTGCAGGTAAGCCGCAAATGCCTGGCTCAGGCTGTCGGTCTGGGCATAGGTGATGTCCTTGCCCATGAAGTTGTAGGCCACACGGTTTGCGTACTTCTGGAAACTTTCCTCCATCAACGCTACCACCGAGGTATACGCTGAAACATTGATGTCGGCGGACACCCCCTGGGGGTAACTACTGAGCCAAATGCGGTCTGTCATGCTTGCCTGTCCCAACTGTGAAGTAACCGGATATTCTGCCTCTGAATGCCTAGAGTCGGCACTTGAGATCTTCTTGGTGTTTTCCCTAGTTCGACGGTGCCTCAGGCCTTCAGGGCCATCAGCACTTCATCCAGCATCTTCTTGGCATCGCCAAACAGCATGCGGTTGTTGTCCTTGTAGAACAGCGGATTGTCAACACCCGCGTAGCCCGAAGCCATGCTGCGTTTCATGACGATGGAGGTCTTGGCTTTCCACACCTCCAGCACCGGCATGCCGGCAATCGGGCTGCTCGGGTCATCCTGGGCCCCCGGGTTCACGATGTCGTTGGCGCCGATGACCATGGCCACATCCGTTGCAGGGAAGTCGTCATTGAGTTCATCCATCTCCATCACGATGTCGTACGGCACCTTGGCCTCGGCCAGCAGCACGTTCATGTGGCCAGGCATGCGTCCGGCCACCGGGTGGATGCCAAAGCGGATGTTGACGCCCTTTTCGCGGAGCAGCTTGGTGATTTCAAACACCGTGTGCTGGGCCTGAGCCACGGCCATGCCGTAGCCGGGAACGATGATGACGCTCTTCGCATCGCGCAGCAGCTCAGCCGTTTCCGCGCTGGTAATCGGCGCCACCTCACCGGCGGGCTGGGCCGCATCGCCCTTGGGTGCGGGCTTGCCGCTGCCGGTTCCGAAGCCACCGGCAATCACGCTGATGAAACTGCGGTTCATGGCCTTGCACATGATGTAGGACAGGATCGCACCGCTGGAACCCACCAGGGCACCGGTCACGATCAGCAGGTCGTTGGACAGCATGAAACCGGTCGCGGCTGCGGCCCAGCCGGAGTAGCTGTTGAGCATGGATACCACCACCGGCATATCCGCACCGCCAATGGCCATCACCATGTGGATACCAAACAGCAGGGCTATCACGGTCATCACGATCAGCGGCGTCATGCCGGCCTCAATGGTGTGGGCATTGAGGAACTCGCGCCCAAACCAGATCACCACCAGCAGACCGGTCAGGTTCATCCAGTGGCGCCCGGGCAGCAACAGCGGCGAGCCGCCGATCTTGCCGTTGAGCTTTCCGAACGCAATGAGCGAGCCCGAGAAGGTGACCGCACCGATCAGGATGCCGATGTAGATCTCCATTTCGTGGATGGCTTTTTCGGCTCCCACCAGATTCGAAGAGGGGTCGAAGTAGCTGGCAAAACCCACCAGCGCCGCCGCCAAGCCGACCAGGCTGTGCATGAGCGCCACCAGTTCGGGCATCTGCGTCATCTGGACCGTGCGCGCGGCATAGACGCCGATGGTGCCACCGACCGCCATGGCCCCCACGATGAAGGGGATGCCCGCTGCCGTCACCTTGGGACCGAACACGGTTGCCAGCACCGCCAGCGCCATGCCAATCATGCCGTAGAGGTTGCCGCGCCGCGATGTCTCCGGGTTGGACAAGCCACCCAGACTCAGGACAAAAAGAATCGTCGCTCCGATGTAGGAGACTGTAGCCAAACCGTCATTCATGTGCGTCTCCTGGGATTATTTGCGGAACATGGCCAGCATGCGCTGGGTGACGGCAAAGCCGCCGAACATGTTGATCGTGGTGAGAACGATGCCAGCCAGTGCCAGCCAGCGAATCCAGTCCGTGGTTCCTTGCGGCGGCGCAATCTGCACCAGCGCGCCAATGGCAATGATGCTGCTGATGGCGTTGGTCACGCTCATCAGCGGCGTGTGCAAGGCGGGCGTCACATTCCACACCACCATGTAGCCGACAAAGCAGGCCAGCACAAACACCGTGAAGTGGCCGAGGAAGGCCGCCGGTGCGTTGGCGCCGACAAACCAGAACAGCGCAGCCGCCACGCCGAACATGATGGCCAGTTTGCTGCCGGCCATGGGCTCGCTGGCAGCACCGTGTCCATGCCCGCCCTTCTTGGCCGCTGGCGGCGCAGCCGGTTTGGCCGCCGCCGCCGGGGCCACTGCCGGCAGCTTGGGCGCCGGTGGTGGCCAGGTGATGTTGCCCTCCTTGGTCACCGTCAGGCCACGGATGGCATCGTCTTCCATGTTGACATTGATGACGCCGTCCTTGGTCTTGCATAGCTCCTCGGTGAGGCGAAACAGGTTGGTGGAATACAGCGTCGAGGATTGCCGGGACAGGCGAGATACCAGGTCGGTGTAGCCGACGATGGTCACACCGTACTTGACCACCGCCTGGCCGGGCTCGGTCAGCTCGCAGTTGCCACCTTGCTCGGCGGCCATGTCCACGATCACGCTGCCGGGCTTCATGCTCTGCACCATCTCGGCGGTGATCAGCTTGGGCGCCGGCTTGCCGGGAATCAGCGCGGTGGTGATGATGATGTCCACCTCCTTGGCCTGCTTGGCGTACATCGCGCGCTGCGCCTGCTGGAAGCCCTCGCTCATGACCTTGGCGTAGCCGCCACCGCCGGAGCCTTCTTCTTCGTAATCCACCTTGACGAATTCGCCACCCAGTGACACTACTTGGTCTGCCACTTCGGCGCGGGTGTCGTTGGCGCGCACGATGGCGCCCAGACTGGCTGCGGTACCAATGGCGGCCAGGCCAGCCACGCCGGCACCAGCGATGAAGACCTTGGCCGGTGGCACCTTGCCCGCGGCCGTGATCTGGCCATTGAAGAAACGGCCAAAGGCGTTGGCGGCCTCAATCACGGCACGGTAGCCGGCAACGCCGGCCTGGGAAGTCAGCGCGTCCATCTTCTGGGCCCGGCTCAGCGTGCGCGGCAGCGAGTCAATCGCCAGCACGGTCACCTTCCTCGCCGTGAGTTGCTGCATCAATTCGGGGTTTTGCGCCGGCCAGATGAAACTGATCAGGGTCTGGCCCTCGTGCATCAGCGCGACTTCTTCCGTTGTCGGGCCACGCACCTTGAACACGATGTCCGACGTGGACCACAGGTTGGCGGCACCTTCAATGACCTCGGCGCCGGCTGCGCGGTAGGTGTCATCACTGAAGTTGGCCAGCGCACCGGCACCGGATTCCACGGCGACCTTGAAGCCAAGCTTGATCAGCTTCTCCACCACCTCGGGGACTGTCGCCACACGTTTTTCACCCGGAAAAATCTCGCGGGGCACGCCAATGCGCTGTGCCGTTCCTGTAGATACACCCGTTTCCATGAAGCGACTCCTCGACTAGTTATTGCAAAAACCCATGTCCTGCACTGCATGGAAGCTGTGCGAGACGTAAGCCACCTGAAAGCTTAACTGAATTTAACCCCGTTCTTTGCGGGGTCTGCGCTGATGTGCATCAAACTGCCGATGGATAGGCGCCGCCTCGCATAATGGGGCATGGACACACGCTGGAAGCCCCATGTCACTGTCGCCGCCGTGATAGAGCGGGACGGCCGATTTCTGCTGGTCGAGGAGCAAACCGACGACGGACTGCGCCTGAACAACCCGGCCGGACACCTGGACAGCGGCGAGTCACTGCCGCACGCCTGCACACGCGAGACGCTGGAGGAAACCGCCTTCGCCTTCACACCGCGCGCACTGGTGGGCATCTACCTGTCGCGCCAGCAGCGCAGTGACGGCAATGGCATCACCTATCTGCGCTTTGCTTTCTGCGGGGAACTGGGCCCGCACGACCCGGATCGCGCGCTGGACACCGGCATCGTGCGCACCGTCTGGATGACGCCCGACGAGATTCGCACCAGCACCGCGCGCCACCGCAGCCCGCTGGTCCTGCAGTGCATGGAGGACTATTTGCGGGGCAAACGGCACCCGCTGGACCTCGTTCACGCAGATCCCAACGCTTTCATCTGAGTGCATTCGCTACTATTTTTATAGCTACTTAGGCAATATCCACGAGGGCTAGATGCCAATTTTGATCAGAATGACCTGGCCAAAGCCGACCCTCTAAAATCACAGCATGAGCAAGCAAAGAGTGGTGGTGGGTCTCAGCGGCGGTGTGGATTCGGCGGTCACGGCGCACCTGTTGAAGAGCCAAGGGCATGAAGTCATCGGCATCTTCATGAAGAACTGGGAAGATGACGACGACAGCGAATACTGCTCGTCCAACATCGACTTTGTGGACGCCGCCGCCGTGGCCGACGTGATTGGCATCGAAATCGAGCACGTCAACTTTGCCGCCGAGTACAAGGACCGGGTATTTGCCGAATTCCTGCGCGAGTACCAGGCCGGACGCACCCCCAACCCCGACATCCTGTGCAACGCCGAGATCAAGTTCAAGGCCTTCTTGGATCACGCCATGCGCCTGGGTGCCGAGAAGATTGCCACCGGGCATTACGCCCGCGTGCGCCAAAACCCCACCAACGGTTTGTTTGAACTGCTCAAGGGTCTGGACCCATCCAAGGACCAGAGCTACTTCCTGCACCGGCTGAACCAGGCGCAGCTAAGCAAGACGCTGTTTCCCGTGGGCGAGCTGCACAAGACCCAGGTGCGCCAGATCGCCCTGGACATGGGCCTGCCCAACGCCAAGAAGAAGGACTCCACCGGCATCTGCTTCATTGGCGAGCGGCCATTCCGCGAATTCCTGAACCGCTACATCCAAAAAGAGC
>JAVBYK010000514.1 GCA_030824095.1 bacterium | reverse complement strand
GCGATATCGGCTTTCTTGAGCAGGCTGTCGGTGTGCTCCTGGTCGCCCGAGAAGACCACGATGCCGACGCTGGGTGTGCTGTCGTAGCTGTGGCCGCGCAGTTGGTAGGGTTGTCCCAGTGCGGTCAGAACCTTGTTGGCCACACCTTCGGCGCGGGCCGCGCTCTCAACGATGGGCGGGTTCAGGCCTTCCAGCAGCACCACGAATTCATCACCACCCAGGCGCGCAACGGTGTCGCCCTCGCGCACGCAGGTCTTGAGCCGGGCCGCCACCTGCTTGAGCAACTCGTCGCCAATGTCGTGGCCCAGGGTGTCGTTGAGCAGCTTGAAGTAGTCCAGGTCCAGGAACATCAGCGCGCCGTATTGGCCGGTGCGTGCCGAGTTCATCAGTGCCTGTTGCAGCCGGTCCAGCAGCAGGCGCCGGTTGGGCAACTGGGTCAACGGGTCGTAAAAGGCCAGGCGCTGGATTTCTTCCTCGTTCTGGCGGCGCTGCGTGATGTCGCGGATGACGCCGACAAACGTCGGCCGCCCGGAGCGTGCAATCTTGGACACCGACAGGCTGATCGGGAAGATGCTGCCGTCCTTGCGCTGGCCCAGCATCTCGCGCGGCTGGCCAATCAGGCGCGTGGTGCCGGTCAGTGCGTGGCGGTGCAGGTGGCCATCGTGTTCGTCGCGCTCGGATGCGGGCATGAGCATGCCCACGCTACGCCCCAGCACCTCGTCTGTCTGATAGCCAAAGAGGGTGCTGGCCGCCTTGTTGAAGGACTCGATGGCGCCATGTTCGTCAATGGTCACCACGCCATCGAGCATGCTGTCCAGGATGGCGAGGGTGTGCAGCGCGGCTTCGCGCAGCGCTGCTGGATCGGCCAGACGCTGAAGGTCCGGCGTGGACGCGCGACGATGCTTCATCGCTTACGGACAGTCACGCAAAACTTTGGCATGCAGATACCCCCTAGCCAGACCGGACACCATCTGGCATCAGACCACGGATTGGGCCATTTGTATATCCCCCGAACGGAGGATGCGCGGCTCGGAAAGGTTCGCAATGCGGTTGAATCTGCGCCAGCAGCATTTCGATGCATGTGAAATGCTCTTTATGCACGAAACTTGTGTCAAGTGGGGTTGGAAGTGCAAACAACGCCCACCTTGTGCGCGGCTTTTGGCAAATAATTTTCCGATTCAAAACCGATTTGAGAAGCACCGCACGATGATTACCCCTTACGAGCAAAACTTTGGCGCCGACTACCAGCGCTCCATGGTCAACCTGGGTCAGGCCATGCGCCAGATCATCAAGCACTTTGGTGTGGACCGGCTGTATGGCGTGGGTGGTGACTTCGCCGCCAACCTGATCGCCGCGCTGGACCAGGACGGCCTGGCGGTGGAGCCGTCCAGCAACGAGATGCACGCCGGCTTTTGCGCCTGCGCGCAGGCCGAGATGGATGGCATCGGCTTTTGCCTGACCACTTACACCGTGGGCTCGCTGCCCTGCGTCACCGCCGCGGCGCTGGCCAAGACCGAGGGGCTGCCGGTGGTGTTCATCTCCGGCGCGCCCGGTGAAGACGAAGTGCACCAGTCGGGCATTCACCACATGGTGCAGCCCAGCAACAGTTGGCGCGCCGAGTACGACGCCGCCTTGCACGCCTTTGCCGCCATCGGCATCCGTGCCGAGCGCCTGCAGGGCGACCGCTCGCGCGGCCAGCCCAATATCTCGGCTTTCCGCTTCTTCGAGCTGGTCAAGCACGCCTGGCTGCACCGCGAGCCGGTGTTCATCGAGGTGCCGCGCAACCTGGTGTTCGCGCTGACGCAACCCCTGTCGCTACCCGCACTGGATCACCTGCAGGGGCCGGAGCTGGTGTTTGCCGGGCTGGAAGCGGTGCTGGGCACCATCGTCAGCAGGCTGCAGCAGGCCCAGGCGCCGCTGGTGTATTTCGGTGTGCAGGTGCGCCGCAACCCGGAGCTCACCCAGCTGATGCATGCGTTCTGCCACCGTTTCCAGATTCCGTATGTCAGCGACTGGTTTGCCAAGGGTGGCGTCGACGAGACCGATCCGCTGTGCCTGGGCACCTACAACGGCGCCTTCAGCGACCCGGCTACACGCGGCTACATCGAGTCGCAAGCGGACTATGTGCTGGACCTGGGTTCCAGCATCATCCCGCAGGACACGGCCAGCGCCTTCCACACCGGCACCCACTTCATTGCTGACTTTGCCAACCGCACGGTGGTCAAGTCCACGGTGCCGCGTGAAGCGGAGCTGATCCGCATCCTGCAAGGGCTGTTGGCGGCGGACTTGCCCACTTACACCTGCGCGCTTCCTGTGCGCCAGCCACCGGTGCTAGAGGCCAGCGCCAAGTTCGACTTCCATGTGCTGGTCGATGTCATCAACCAGGTGCAGGAGCAGCAGGGCTTCGGCACGGTGTTTGTGCCCGAAGTGGGCAACTCCTTCTTCGCCAGTTTCGGTCTGCGGCCACGCGCGACCCAGACCGGCATCAACTGGCTGGCCAACCCCTGGTATGCGGCCATGGGCACCTCGCTGCCGTATGCGCGGGTGGTGGCCGAAACGGTGCGGCGCAAGGCAATGTCAGATCGCACCGTGGTCATTACCGGGGATGGAGGTTTCCACTTCCAGCTCAATGAACTGATCCACTTCCAGAAGCAGGGGTTGCCGGTGACGATTGTCTACATGCGCAACGACATCTTCCACCTGGGCAAGAGCGGGGATGGCCCGATCTACCACTGCTCGACCGGCCAGTTCGACGTGCTGCAACTGGTGCGCGCCTATGGTGGCGACGGCAAGCGTTGCGCGACCATTGGTGAATTTGCGGACTACTACAGCCACTGTCTGGCCGAGAACACCGGCATCCGCCTGATCGAAGTGCCGTGCCAGCAGGAGCCGCAGTACCAGTGCCGCGAGATTGCGCTGCTGAACCTCTACATCCAGTCCCGCAACGGCAACCCCGAAGCCCAGAAACAGTGGCAGGAGCGCGTAAGTCGCGTTCGTTGACGGGTCTTAATTCATGCGGCATGATGGCATGATCCTATGGAGGAGGGGTCATCATGCTCAAGGAAGTCGGCGCCAGCGGCCAGATATCGCTGGGTAAAAAATTTGCGGGGCAGTTGTTTGATATGCAGTTCGCCGCGGATGGCGCGGTCACGTTGACGCCGGTGAAGGTGGTGCCGGTGGCGCAACCGCTGTCTGCGCAAGAGGAGCCTGCCGTATACCGGGCCTCGGGCACGACGCGGGAGTGGGCCAAAGAGCATGCGGAGGAAATCGCCCGATATAACGAATGGGCGAACCAACGCGAACCGTATTCCCAGCGCGTTCGTCGCTGGCGGTCCGAGCGCAGCGAGCCCTGACCGATGGCGCGTTTCGACATTTACCCCAACCCCATTCCCGAAGACCGTGGCGATTTCCCCTATGTTCTGGAAATCCAAAGCGACCTGCTGTACCAGTTCTCCGAACGTGTCTGCGTACCCCTGGTTCGCGCAGACGCGATTCCCGGCCTGACAGAGCGATTCAACCCGCGTCTATCAGTCGACGGTGAAACTGTGCAATTGCATCCCCTGGGCATTGCCGTGTTCTTTGCCAGCGAGTTGCGCAACAGTGTTGGCTCGGCCCGTGCGCAGGCCCTCTCCATTGAGACCGCCTTGGACATGCTGCTGCGAGGCTACTGACATCCATGACCCCCCAAGAATTCATCCAAAAATGGGGCCCTGGCGGCCCGGCCTTTGACCTCAACGAACGCCAGGGCGCGCAACCCCACTTCATCGACCTGTGTCAGCTATTGGGCGTGCCCACGCCGGGCAGCGAAGGCGACTACCTGTTCGAGCAGGACACGCTGGTTCTGGGCGAGGCGCGAGGCTACGCCGATGTGTTCTACCGCGACCACTTCGCCTGGGAGAACAAGGCACCGGGGCGCAATCTGGACACCGCGCTCAAGCAACTGCTTACCTACAGCCTGGCGCTCTCGAATCCACCGCTGCTGGTGGTGTGTGACCGCCTCACCACCCGCATCCATACCCAGTTCAACGGCCATCCGTCCGAAGTGCACACCGTGCTGCTGGCTGAGCTGGACCAGCCGGAGAAGCAGGCGTTGCTGCGCCGCCTGTGGACAGACCCCGAGAGCTTTCGCCCCAAGAAAACCAGCCGCGACATCACCGAAGCCGCCGCCCAGAGTTTTGCCACGCTGGCTGACGGTCTGCGCAAGCGCGAGCACGATGCGGACGAGGTGGCCCACTTTTTGACGCAATGCCTGTTCTGCTTCTTTGCCGAAGACGTAGGGCTGCTGCCATCCCGCATGTTTGAAGGGCTGGTGAACAACAAGGCGCTCACGGCTGACAAGCTGACCCGTGGCCTGACCAATCTGTTCACGGTCATGCGCGATGGCGGCCTGTATGGCAATGACGACATTCCGTGGTTCAACGGCGGTCTGTTCAAAAGGGTGAACGTGCCAGAGCTGTCCATCATGGAGGTCACCGAGCTGCGCAACGCCGCTGCGCTGAACTGGTCGGCCATTGATGTGTCCATCTTCGGCACCTTGTTCGAACGGGGCCTGGACCCGACCAAGCGCAGCCAGTTGGGTGCGCACTACACCGACCCGGCCACCATTCTGCGCATTGTGGAGCCGGTTCTGATCCGCCCGTTGCTACAAAAATGGGAGCTGGTAGCCCAGGAAGTACGAGGGCTACTGGCCAAAAGCACCAAGAAGGGCGACCGCAACTACCGGTCAGCCCAGTCCAAGTTCGTGCTGTGGCTGGAAGACCTGAAGGACTATCGCGTGCTGGACCCGGCCTGCGGCAGCGGCAACTTTCTGTTCCTGGGTCTCAAGGCCTTGAAGGACATTGAGCACAAGAGCCATCTGGACGCCGCCGCCATGGGGCTGGACCGCCAGGCCGATCTGGTCACCGGGCCGCACAACGTGCTGGGCATCGAGCTGAATGAATACGCGGCCGAGCTGGCGCGGGTAACGGTGTGGATTGGTGAGCTGCAGTGGCGCATCGAGCATGGTTACGAATTCAAGACCAACCCGGTGCTGGAGCCGCTGGACCATATTGAGTGCCGTGATGCGTTGCTGCACTTTGAACCCGGGGCGCAGGCGGGGCAGATGCCGGGGCCTCATACGCTTCGCTTTTTGAAATCGGCCCCGGCATCCGCCCCGCCCGCGCCCCTAGGCGCTGAGGCTGTCACGGAAGCCTCTTGGCCCAAAGCCAGCGTGGTGATTGGGAATCCGCCGTTTTTGGGCGGAAGCAAGAAGCGCGGCGAGTTGGGCGACGGGTACTTCGAGGCGTTGGCAACTGTGTTCAAAGAACGTGTACCTGCCGGAGCGGACTTGGTTTGCTACTGGTTTGACAAGGGCCGTCGGGCGATTGAGAGCCAAGGATTAGGTGCCGCTGGTTTTGTTTCGACCAACTCGATTCGTGGTGGTTCCAACAGGAAGGTGTTGGATGCGATTGTTAAAAGCACCAATATTTTCGAGGCCTGGAGTGACGAAACCTGGGTGAACGACGGTGCAGCCGTTCGCGTGTCACTGATTGCATTTGGTCACGGCTCTGGAGCCAGTTTGGACGGCAAGACTGTCCGCGAGATTTTCAGTGATTTAACCGGAACACATGGCGACATCGAGTCCGTGGATCTTGGCACTGCACGACGATTTGCTGAAAGCGCCAGTTCAGCCTTCGAGGGTTTGCGTAAGGATGGCCCATTGGACATTTCGGGGCAACAGGCGCGCGAATGGTTGAAGCTTCCGAATCCTCACGGGAAGTCCAACGCACTCGTACTGTTTCCGCTCATCAATGGCTTGGATGTAACCCGCCGTCCCCGTGACGGATGGGTCGTGGACACTGGCGAATCCATGACCGACTCAGAGGCGGCATTGTTCGAAGCCCCGTTTGACTACATTCTCCGCAACGTCAAACCGGTGCGCCTGGAAAACAACGACCGGATTCGCCGCACGTATTGGTGGCGCTTTGGACGAAATGGGGAGCAGTTGCGTGCTGCGCTCAAGCCACTTGAGCGCTACATCAACACGCCCCGCGTGTCGAAACATCGCTTGTTTGTGTGGCAGTCCATGCCCTCTATCCCCGACACAGCTACGGTCGCCATCGCCCGCGCCGACGACACCACATTCGGCATCCTGCACAGCCGCTTCCACGAACTCTGGTCGCTGCGCATGGGCACGTCGCTGGAAGACCGTCCGCGCTACACCCCCACCACCTGCTTCGAAACCTACCCCTTCCCCGAAGGTCTGACCCCTGCCGACACGGCTCACCAGCGCACGGAGAGGCTGGAGGGCGGCGCAGTCATTCCGTCATGTCTTTCAGATAAAAATCAGCCTCCAGCCCTCGTGGAATATGGACAGACAGCTACCAAAAGCGTAGCGCAATCCACCACCATCCAGGCCGGGGTGCCCTTGGGGTCGGGGGCGATTTCAAAAAGCGCAGCGTATGAGCCCCCGGCCCCAAGGGCGCCCCGGTCGGGCGCCCACAAAGCAGCAGCGATTGCCATCGCCCAAGCCGCCAAGCGCCTCAACGATCTGCGCGAAACCTGGCTCAACCCACCCGAATGGACCGACCGCGTGCCCGAGGTCATCCCTCTGGGCATGGACCACAGCCCCTACCCCGACCGCATCCTGCCCAAAACCGGTCACGAAAAAGACTTGGCCGAGCGCACGCTGACCAAGCTCTACAACCAGCGCCCCGCTTGGCTGGATGCCGCGCACAAGGCGCTGGACATGGCAGTTGCCCAGGCTTACGGTTGGAGCGACTACACCGCCGACATGGCGGATGAAGAAATCCTCAAACGCCTGTTGGCGCTGAATCTGGAGCGCAGCGGTGGTACCGCGTAGTAGACTTTGCCCATGAAATCCGCACTTCAGCCCATCGAGCATCTCGGAAAATTTGAACGCCTTCAATTGGTGGAAGATTTATGGGACGAGTTCGCCAATGAGTCCGGCCCTGAGACCCGGCAGGACGTGCTTGATGAGTTAGAGCGCCGAGCCGCCTGGCGAGATAGCAACCCCCATCAGGGCAAAAGCCTCATGCAGATTGCGCAATCGCTGGGCGTGCACTTGTGAATTGGGTTGTGGTGTTCGAGCCGCCTGCCCAGGCAGAGATTGCCGAGGCGTTTGGGTGGTACGAAGAAAAGTCGTACGGGTTGGGTGGAGATTTTTTACGGGTCATCGCCGCAGCAACTGAACAAATCTCTCGCAGCCCCGAAGCTTTTCCCCCTACGCAAGGTCGTTTCAGACGAATCTTGCTTCGAAGATTCCCGTATGCATTGCATTTCGAATTGCTGGACGGTCAAGTTGTTTCTGTCCTTGCATGCTTGCATCACCGCCGAAGCCCGGCTCGCTGGCCGGGCAATTGATGGTGTCTAACCTCGACTGACTCGCATCCACAAAGCGCGTCAGCCGAGTTCGCTGAACGAACGCAGCGGCTTGAGGGCAGGGAAGTCGCCAGCGCGCTTGGTCTTCATGGCGGTGACCGCCTCCATCACGTGGCGGTTGCTCCAGATGGCGCCTTGCAGCCAGCCCATTTGCTTGAGCGATTCGTCCACCGAGTGGTCGCGCGCATAGTGGATGGCCTGCTTGGTGCCCCAGATGGCCACCGGTGGCTTGGAGGCGATCTCGGCGGCGCACTGCAGGGCGGCTTCCAGCATGGCTTCCTCGGTGTCGAACACCGCATTGACCAGCCCGTATTGCAGGGCCTTGTCGGCGGGCAGGCGACGGCCGGTGTAGGCCAGTTCCTTGACCACGGCCAGCGGGATCAGCTTGGGCAGGCGCTGCAGCGTGCCCACGTCGGCCACCATGCCGATGTTGATTTCCTGGATGCAGAAGAAGGTCTGTGGCGTGGCGTAGCGGATGCAGCAGGCAGTGACCATGTCCACCGCGCCGCCAATGCAGCCACCCTGGATGGCCGCGATCACCGGAATGCGCAGCGTCTCCAGCTTGGTGAAGGTGGCCTGCATGTCGCCCAGCACGTCGAGTACGGCGGCACGGCCTTCGGGGGTCTGGTCGTCCAGCGGGTTGGCGGCAAAGGTTTCCAGTGCCATGCCGGCGCTGAAGTGTTTGCCGGTGCTGCTGATGACCAGTGCGCGGGCGCTGCCATCACGGTGCAGGTGGGTCAGCACCGCGTCCAGCTCGCGCCAGAACGTGGGGTGCATGGTGTTCATCGCCTCGGGCTTGTTCAGCACCAAATGGGCGACGTGGTTGCTGACGGTCAGGGTGAAGCAGGTAGGGGTGGGTGTGGAGGTAGTCATGGGGGCAGACTGTAACCCCGTTCCCCCGCGTGGCCGTGTCGCGCCGGGCAACCGGTTTAGGGCGGCCCGTCTAGGCGCGGGGCAGGGTGATCCAGTCGCAACGCAGGCGGTTGCGCAGATGCGCCTGCGTGCGCCAGCCGATGTACAGGCTGGGCGCCAGCATGCCCAGCACGCAGGGCGCGCTGGCCCACCACGCATCCAGCACCCAGGTTGGCAGCCAGCCGACCCAGCCCATGAACCAGGTGGTCATCACCGCATCCCACAGGTTGTGCTCGACGGGGTGGTCCAGGGCATGTTCCTCGCACCATTGCTTGATGCGGTGGAGCTCGGAGAACGAAACAGCTGGTGCAAGCCACGTGATCATTGCAATCTCCCCGTAGGAGATTCCAATGTAAGTTTTGCGTAAGTGAAATTCAAGGTAAATCCAAGAAACCTAGTGAAAACCCTAGGTTTCGCCGTTCATAGGCTCAGAACAACTGGTCGCTGTCTGCTTTGAAATTGATAGCGCCTTGTGCAGTATTGGCGAGGGCTGGAGCCGAATTTTTATCCAAAGCATCGGCGCTGGAGCCCTTGCGCAGGGCGCCCACGCGCACGCCCAGCAGGCGCAGGCGCCGTGTCAGGTCCACGCGCTTGAGGCACTGGCCGGCGGCCTGGCGGATTTCCTTTGCGTCGGCCGTGTAGTGGTCTATGGTCAGGTCGCGCGTGACGCTCTTGAAATCGTCATAGCGCAGCTTGATGCCTATGGTCTTGCCCGCATAACCCTTGCGCTGCAGGTCGGCCGCCACCTGCTCGCACAGCCGCGTGAAGATGGTGCCCAACTCCATCTTGTCGCGCACGGCGTGCAGGTCGCGCTCGAACGTGGTCTCGCGGCTCATGCTGACCGGCTCGCTGTCCAGCACCACTGCGCGGTCATCGCGGCCGTGGGCGGCGTCATGCAGCCAGGCGCCGGTCCGCGGGCCAAAGGTCTGCATCAGCCAGCCCAGGTCGCGCTGTGCCAGTTGGCCAATGGTTTCTATGCCAAAGCCCTTGAGCTTTTCGTCCGCCTTGGGGCCGATGCCATTGATCTTGCGGCAGGCCAGCGGCCAGATCAGCGTCTCCAGATCGCTCTCATGGACGATGGCGATGCCCTTGGGCTTGTTGAACTCGCTGGCCATCTTGGCCAGCAGCTTGTTGGGCGCCACGCCCACCGAGCAGGTCAGGCCGGTGGCCTCAAAGATGCTCTTCTGGATCAACCGCGCCAGCACGCGTCCGCCCTCGCGCTGGCCGCCGGGCACGTCGGTGAAGTCGATGTAGACCTCGTCCACGCCACGGTCCTCCATCAACGGCGCAATCTCGGTGATGATGGCCTTGAACTGGCGCGAGAACTTGCGGTATTCCTCAAAGTCCACCGGCAACAGAATGGCCTGCGGGCACAGCTTGGCGGCCTTCATCAGGCCCATGGCCGAGCCCACGCCGAACTGCCGCGCCGCGTAGGTGGCGGTGGTGATGACGCCGCGCCCGGTGTAGTCAGACAGACGGGCAAAGGCCTCCAGCGGAATGCGTCGGAGTGCGGCGCGTTGCGCGGCCTCGTCCCACGGTGGCTCGGGCTCGGCGGGGTCGGCCGAATCTGCATGATTTGCCAGGTCGGCGGCGTGCAGCGCCTCCAGCGCGTCGTGGATGGCGCGCCGCCCCCCGCCGATGACGACGGGCAGGTCCTTCAACTGGGGGTAGCGCAGCAGTTCCACCGACGCGTAGAACGCGTCCATGTCCAGGTGCGCTATACGCCTCACAGGAACGGCCTCACAGGGCCTTCTGGATCACCGATCCCTTGAATAGGTAGGGCAGGCGTGGACCATTGCCGGGGCGGGCTCCGCCCTTGTCTTCGACGCTGATGGCCAGCGTGGTGGCGCTGGCAAAGTCGCGTTCGGTGGCGGGCAGACGCAAGGTCTTGGCCTTGCTGCCGATGACGCCCAGCGAGCGCACCGGGTCGCCTTCGGACAGGGCCCACAGCTGCATGCTGTCTTCACGGCCCTCGGTCACTGCGTTCAGGCGCTGGATCTGCATTTCGTTGTCCTGCAGGTTCATCGTGACCAGCATCGCGGGGACCTGCTTGTCATCGAATAGCACCGCGATGTACTTGACCTGCGCCGTGGCCTTGAGCTGGGACTGGACGTGCTCGATCTGTGCCTGGAACTGCGCGAACATGCTGGCACCCGCCGCAGCGGCAATACTCGCCAGGACCAGCAGTGCAATGGTGGCCGCGCGCCACCAGCCGGAAACACCTTGTCGTTGTTCAGCCATCGGAATTGATCTGGTTAATCAGCGCGCCCAGGACATCCTCGGCCTGCTCGTTTTCGACCTGGCAGGTGCCGGCCGCGTTGTGGCCACCGCCGCCGTACTGCAGCATCAACTCGCCCACATTGGTCTTGCTGCCGCGGTCCAGGATGGACTTGCCGGTGGCAAACACGGTGTTCTGCTTCTGCACGCCCCACATCACGTGGATGGAGATGTTGCACTGGGGGAACAGGGCATAGATCAGGAAGCGGTTGGCGGCGAAGATGGTTTCCTCGTTGCGCAGGTCCAGCACCACCAGGTTCTTGTGCACGGTGGCGCAGCGCTCGATCTGTTCGCGGGCGCGGGCAGCGTGGTCGAAGTACAGGTCCACGCGTTCGATGACGTCGGGCAACTGCAGGATTTCGTCAATGCCATGGTTGCGGCAGTATTTAATGAGGTCCATCATCAGCTGGTAGTTGCTGACGCGGAATTCGCGGAAACGCCCCAGCCCGGTGCGCGAATCCATCAGGTAGTTCAGCAGCACCCAGTCGGTGGGCTCCAGGATTTCTTCGTGGCTGAACTGGGCCGAGTCGGCCTTGTCCACGGCCACCATCATGTCGTTGCTGATGTTGGGGAAGGCTTTGGCGCCGCCGTAGTAGTCATACACCACGCGGGCCGCCGACGGAGCATGGGCCGAAATGATGTGGTTGAGGCGCTCACCGGTGTTGCGGATGGTCTCGGACTCGTGGTGGTCAAAGGCCAGGTGCGCTGCTGCCACATAGGGCAGGTTGGTGGTGATGTCGCGGCTGGTAATGTCGATCTTGCCGTCCTGCATGTCCTTGGGGTGGACGAACTTGATGTCGTCGATCAGGTCCAGCTCATTGAGCAGCACCGCGCAGACCAGACCGTCGAAGTCGCTGCGGGTCACCAGACGGAATTTGCTTGGGCTCATGGATAGGGTCCTTTGCTTGGCTGGGCAATAAAAAAACGGTCTGCGACACAGCTGCCGCAGACCGTTTCATCCTAACGCAAAAAGAAGTCGCTTTGTTTGATCCAGTTGGAATTCGGGCCGGTTGCGGCAAGCTTCAGGTCGGGTAGCTGCCAGGCAGCAGAATGCTCTTGTCGATCTGTTCGATGCGGGTCTTGCCGCACAGGGCCATGGTGACATCCATTTCCTTGTGGATGATCTCCAGTGCCTTGGTGACACCCGCCTCGCCCATGGCGCCCAGGCCGTAGACGAATGGGCGGCCAATGTAGACCCCCTTGGCGCCCAGGGCCACCGCCTTGAGCACGTCCTGGCCGCTGCGCACGCCGCCGTCCATGTGCACCTCGATCTGCTTGCCCACGGCATCCACGATGGGCGGCAGGGCGTTGATGGAGGATTCGGCACCATCCAGCTGGCGGCCGCCATGGTTGGAGACGATCAGCGCGTCGGCGCCGCTGTCCACGGCCAGGCGTGCGTCTTCCACGTCCTGGATGCCTTTCAGGATCAGCTTGCCGCCCCAGCGCTTCTTGATCCACTCCACATCGGCCCAGTTCAGCGTCGGGTCAAACTGCTGGGTGGTCCAGGCGGACAGGTTGCTCGGGTCCGTCACGCCGTCTACATGGCCGATGATGTTGCCAAAACCGCGCCGCGGCGTGCCCAGCATCCCCAAGCCCCAGCGGATCTTGGTGGCCAGGTTGATCAGGTTGGCCAGCGTGGGCTTCGGGGGAGCGGACAGGCCGTTTTTGAGGTCCTTGTGGCGCTGGCCGATGATTTGCAGGTCCAGCGTCAGCACCAGGGCCGAGCAGTTGGCGGCCTTGGCACGTTCGATCAGGCGCTCGATGAAGCCGCGGTCGCGGATCACATAGACCTGGAACCAGAATGGGTGATTGCCGGTGCCCTTGGCCACGTCCTCGATGGAGCAGATGCTCATGGTGGACAGCGTGAACGGCACGCCAAATTTCTTGGCCGCATTGGCCGCCTTGATTTCGCCATCGGCATGTTGCATGCCGGTCAGACCTACCGGGGCCAGTGCCACCGGCATCGCAACCTGCTGGCCGATCATCGTGCTGGCGGTGCTGCGGTTGTCCATGTTGATGGCCACGCGCTGGCGCAGCTTGATCTTCTGGAAGTCGGACGCGTTGGCGCGGTAGGTGCTTTCGGTCCACGAGCCGGAGTCGGCGTAGTCGTAGAACATGCGCGGCACGCGCTTCTTGGCCAGGATGCGCAGGTCTTCGATGTTGGTGATGACGGTCATGGTGTCTCCTGATAGTGAGCGGAATGGTAGCCGCCTCAAACCGGTGTTGGCGTGAAATCCGCCGCTTCCACTTTGAAATTATTTGATGACATGGGCTAGACTGCCCCGGGCGATGCGGCAAGTCCGGGAAACGGACCGATTCAATCAGGGGGAACAACGCATGGTGATGTGGGGTGCAATCTGGGGGGCCATACTGGGCTACTTCGCGGACCGGCATGATGCCGGTTTGGGTTTGATAGTGGGTGCGCTGCTGGGTGCCTTTGCCGGCAAGACCCTGCGCAACGAAATCCGCAAAGAGGCGCGCGCCGAGGCGCTCAAGGCCTTGGCGGAGCACGCTGTGACCGCCCCATCGGTGCGCAGCGCGCCAGTCGCTCCTTCCGTCACAGCTCCCCCGGTCGTGGCGGTTGCAACACAGCCTGTTGTGCCCATCCCGGTTGCACGCCCGATGGTGGAGCAGCAGCCCGATTTCACGGACACTCTGCCGGCCGCCCCGCCGTCCGTGGGCCGCACGGAGGAGATGCCAGCATTCCCGACCACCCTGCAGGCGGATTGGGTCTCTCGCGCCGTCGGCCAGGCCCGCGACTGGCTGCTGGGTGGCAACACCATCGTGCGCATGGGGGTGCTGGTGCTGTTTGTGGGCCTGGCCTTCCTGGCCAAGTACGCCATCGACAACGCCATGCTGCCGCCGGAGTTGCGCCTGGCCGCCATTGGCATCGCCGGTATTGCGCTGTTTGTGTTTGGCTGGAAGCTGCATGCGCGCCAGAGCGAGCGCACGGCTTATGCGCTCACGCTGCAGGGCGCCGGTGTGGCGGTGCTGTACCTGACCGTGTTTGCGGCCTTTCGCCTGTACCAGTTCCTGCCGGCTGGCGCGGCCTTCGTCGTGCTGGGTCTGGTGTGTGCGTTTTCCACGGCGATTGCGCTGCTGCAAAACGCCATGCTCATGGCCTTCATCGGCTTTGCCGGTGCGTTTGCGGCGCCGGTTCTGGTGTCCACCGGGCAGGGCGACCATGTGGGGCTGTTCAGCTACTACCTGCTGCTGGGTGTGGCCATTGTGGCGGTCGCCTGGATGCGCGCCTGGCGGGCGCTGAATCTGCTGGGTTTTCTGGCCACCTTTGGCGTCGCCACGCTGTGGGGTGTGCTCAAGTACCAGCCCGAGCACCTGGCAA
>JAVBYK010000523.1 GCA_030824095.1 bacterium | reverse complement strand
GATACGCATGACCACATCTTCCACGCCGCCTGCTGAAGGAATCGTTGCCACGCGCAGTTCAATATCCAGCGGTCCGTATTTTTTAAATTTGATCTTGCCGTCCTGTGGCTTGCGGCGTTCCGAAATATCCAGGTCGCACATGATTTTTAGACGTGTAACCATGGCCTGCCGGAAATGCGCAGGTACTTCCACATAAGGCACCAGACTGCCGTCAATACGAAACCGGATGCCCGTTTTGAATTTGCCAGGCATGGGTTCGATATGGATATCGGAGGCCTTCTGGTTGTAGGCGTCGATGATCACCTTGTTGACGAACTTGACCAGTTCATTGTCAGCAGCCGCAGACTCCAGAGAGTCGTCATTCATGCCGTCGTCAATCGGCCCCCCGTCCATGCCAGCGAGCAACTCATCTACCGTCGTCCCGTCGGCACTCGCACCAAACAGCTGGGCCAGCGTCTCCTGAAACTCCGTTTGCGTGGTGACGCGATAGGAAAACTTGGTAATGCGGGGGTACACCTGCGGCACTACGCGCGAGCCGCGTACAGCCTCAGGATCCATGCACATGATTACCAGTCCCTCGGGTGACTCCTCCAGAGGAATCCAGCCTTGCTCCTCGATAAACTCCCGCTTGAGCGCACCATGAAGCATCTCTGATCGGATGCGCCCGGGATTAAACGCTTCATAGGGCACACCGAAGAACTTGGCCAGCGATGGGCCAATCTGCACAGGCTTGATCTTGTACTGGGCCATCAGAAAGTGCTCCACCGACTTCCCGTCAGCGCGTGCATCCTGAATACACTGACCCAGTTCCTCATCCGTCAAAAGACCGTCCGCAACCAATCCATCGTATTTAGTTGCCTTCTTTCGTGGTGCGGCGTTGGCACCATTCGCTCGTTGGCGAATCGCAGTAGCCAGCGTCTTGCACAGTTCGGCAACACCATCGACCTCCAACTCACCGAAAGGTTCATCGCTCTTATTATTGATAACCTGCAACACACCGTGCAGTGTGTTGCCCTCCAAAATAGGTGCAACCAACATTTGCTTGGTACGGTACCCGGAGCGTTTGTCCACAACCTTCAAAAAAGTCAGTGCGGGATGAATCTGCTTCAGCGCCTCGTCGTCATATACGTCTGGCAGGTTCAACAATTTTCGACTGAACGCCACATAACCAGCAATGCTTTGCGGCGATATCGGCAGCTTCAGGTCGCTGCTGCTGTTGAGCCCCGTCTTGATCTTGGAAACAATGGCCGTCTGGTCTTCATTGACAGCATAGAGGGTCAAGCGATCTGCATTGAGGAGCTTGCAAATATCCTGACTCGCCTCAAGCATGATCTGCTCCAGGTTTTCTGTGTCGTGGATACGTGCGGTAACGTGGTGCAACTGGCGATAGAAAAGCGCCTCAAAGGTCATCCCCCTCTTCTGGGAAGGAAGCTTTTGCGATTCGAAAAAAGCCAGTTCCGTTGCTTTTTCCGACGAACTGGTCGGCAAGACGGCATTCATATTTCAAACTCCTGTCCCGCGCGCATCCTGCGTATGTCGTGCGTCACGTTGGGGCCAAAGGGTTGGGTTTGGTCAAACCGCTGAATCTCCGCCATGATGAGCTCAGTCTCTGCGGGCTTGGTATGGGTGATGTAAATCGGGTAATTCTTGCCCTTGGCAATGCGGTCCAATTCATCGGCCAGCACCGTTGGCGACAAATGCAGGCTGCGCCGTGCCAGGTCTTTTTCCCGGTTGCTGAACGCGGTCTCTATAACGAGCATGGCAACATTCAACTGATTGACCCTGTCCCAGAACGCCTGATTGCGCTCGGTATCTCCGGTGAACACCCAACAGCCGTGCCCCGACGTAATGGCAAAACCTGCTGCCGGAACTGTGTGAACGGCCGGTAACACCTCAATGTACTTGTCCGAAAGTTGAAATGTTTGGCCTACCCGAATTTCATGGAAGCTGATGAAAGGTGCTTGAGGCGTCGGGATACGGGAGAAGTCGGGCCAGATAACATTGTTGAAGATGTGCGCCTGCAAAGCCTGAATGGTTCCTGCCAACGCATATATCTTCAATGGTTCCTTGCGCTGAGCGGCGATGGCATCCACCATCAAGGGGAGGGCGGCGACATGGTCCAGATGCGAATGGCTGAGCAGGACATGGTCCACCTTGCGCATCTCGTCCAAAGTCAGGTCTCCTACCCCAGTACCGGCATCCACCAAAATCTCGCCGTCGATCAGAAATGACGTAGTCCTGCAATCCTTGGCAATGGCTCCCGAACATCCCAATACGCGTACTTTCACAGCAAGAGCCTCATTTGGTTACGAAATTGGTTGCGCCGTCCCATTCAGGATCAAATGGCAATAAACGCATAGAGGCTACCCGTTCCGCATAGAGCTGGTAAAGGAATTTTTTGGCATTCATGCGCATTAAATTGATCAGCAACACATCTGCCTGATCCCAGTTTTGCGCCCGATACGCCTTCACAAATGACACCCACGTCTTGAGCTCAGTGCTGGATGCCTCACCCAATTGCCCGGCCGGTGCCATCGGCCAAAATATTGCTACAGCCTGCTCCTTGCCCTTCACCCGAACCCTATCCAACTCTTGCCACGCAAACTCGGGGGCCATTTTGCGCGTGGTTTCACTCACCACAATATCCACCCCGTAGACCTTGCACAAGCCCTCCAGTCGGGAGCCCAGGTTAACGGCGTCGCCAATCACTGTGTAAGCACGGCGAATGTTGGAGCCCATATCGCCCACGCACATGGTTCCCGTATTGAGTCCAATGCCGATGCCGATATCCGGCAATCCCCGAGCCCGGTGATCCAGATTGATATCCCGCACCGCGTGGGCCATTTCCATGGCAGATTTCACCGCAAGATGGGCATGATCCGCTGTTTCAACGGGCGCCCCCCAGAAGGCCATGACGCAGTCACCCATGTACTTATCAATCGTGCCGCGATTGGCACGGATCAGACTCGTCAAATTGCTAAAGACGCCGGTCAGCAACTCTTGCAGCTTGGTCGGCTCCATGTGCTCCGACATTTTCGTGAAACCGCGCATATCGCAGAACATGACTGTCAGCTCCCGACTGGTCGCCTTCATGCTGTAGCTGTCTGGATCCTTGACCATCTCATCCACCAGCTCGGGGGGAACATACGTGCCAAACAAATTCGCCAGCTCCCGCTTTGAACGTGTTTCAACGAAATAGCCATAGCTCATGTTCAACGCAAAGGCCGTCAGCGTCATGACGCCAGCGGCTGCCAGCGGCATGACCAGACCATAGGATATGTACAACCACATATTCAGGCCCGTCACGAACACCAGCACCCCAACGCTCAAGATGACAGCCCGGGGCGCTGACAACAGTGGTAGCCCAACAGCCAGTAACAGGCCAGCAAACAACAGGATGAACACGTCATATCCCATCGCATAGTCGGGCTTCAACGTTACCTTGGCATCCAGCCAACCCGATATCAGGCTCGCATGGGACTCAACCCCTGGATAGACTTCGCCTACTGGTGTCACCCGCAAGTCCAACAATCCAGGAGCCGTTGTGCCAACCAGAACAATCTTGTCTTTCAGACTAGCTGGCGGCAAGCGTCCGGCCAGCACATCCGCTGCCGAGATATAGCGAAACGATCCACCCTTTGCTCCGCCGGGTCCTCGATAGGGCACCAAAGTTGCAATATGTTTGTCCACCGGAATGGCAAGTGCCGATTTGCCTTCCTTCAAGAGAATCCTGTCCAAACCTTGGTAATTGCGAGACAACCATTGCTCATCTGAAAAGCCGGCGCCAACGGTCGGTGACCCAACCAGACGTCGAAACATCGCCAAGGCAAGAGACTCGTAATACTGCCCCTTGTACTCCGCCAGCAATGGCAAAGAACGAACGACACCATCACCGTCGGCGATCGGATTGAAGTGCCCGGCTAACGGCGCAGCGTTGGCAAGCACACCGATATTTGCACCATATCCGGTCCACGCAAAGGCAGAAACCGAGCGCCCCTTCAAATCCTCTTTTGACATCACGGGAGCAGGCAAGTTGCCAGCAGTGCGCCCATCCCCATCACTGGTGAAGTAATAACCCAGCACAACAGGCCGCGTCTCCAACGCCTTGGCGAAAACTGCGTCGTAATCGAGTTCCGGCTGAAGCTGTCGAACCCGCTCCGCAAATCCCGCTTGGTCCTTGAATTCTTTGCGCGCAAGTTCCCCTAAACGGCTAAGCCCAGAACTATCGTCAGGTTCAGCAAAAACAATGTCAAAACCGAGTAACGCGATCTTCTGCTGATCAAACAGGACATCCGTCAAGTGCGCCAGCTTATTGCGTCCCCACGGAAAGCGGCCTACCTCAGCCAGACTCTTTTCGTCGATGTCAACAATGACGATGCGTTCGTCCAGCGTGCCCGGCATGGTGGCCCGCAAGCGCGCATCATAGACAATGTCATCAAGCCGCTGCAGAACGCCTATGGGCGCAAGGCCAATGGCGTGCAGTAGTGCAAAAACAAGCGGAATCAGCGTGACTGCGATCCGTTGCCAATGCTTGGCTATTGTTTTCATGCGGCATCACCTTGAAAACTGGCGCGCAACGGACACCACCGAAAGACCGTCAGGTCTGCACAAACTGCATCTGTGTACCGGCCAGCTCGATCAGATCCCCATTTTTCAACGCAACAGGCTCGGCCTTGATGGGTGTTCCGTTCAGCGTGGGATTCCCAGCGCCCTCCACATGGTGCACCACGAACCCATGCTGGCGCCGAGTGATGGCAGCCACCGCAACGCCAGGTTTGCCGATGGTAGTCACGACTTTGGTCAATGGAACCTCCCGACCGGAAGCCGCGCCCGACAGCACCTTGATGGATGCATGAAACGCACCTAAACCCACGGAGTCGCCAGGTGTGCCCGATGGCACGGGCCGCGGTGCCGGTTGTGGGGCAGCGGCTGGCCTGGCTTTGACCACCATGGTCTTGTCAAAATTGTCCGCTTCACCGTCCCCGACAAACTTGATCTTGTACTTGCCGATTTCAACGCTGTCACCATTCTGCAACTGCTGCTTCTTGATGGCTTTGCCGTTCAGGTAAGTGCCGTTCGTACTGTTCAGGTCTTCCAGGAACACTTCGCCACCGGTCATCTGCAACACCGCGTGCTCACCGCTGACGGCCAGGTTGTCAATCACAATGTCGTTGTACGGTCTGCGCCCCAAGGTGGTTTTGTCCTTGGTCAGTTGTACTTCTTTGATCACGACCTCATCGATCGAAACGATCATTTTCGGCATGATCGACTCCTTTTCCTGTAATGTGTTTCTGGAAAACGTTTGTGCATCTTACTTCCCTAGCCATCGCGCGATTAGACCGCGCTTTTCCGTCGCCTCAAGCACTTCAACCATCAGCACGGAAATATTGTCCCGCCCACCATTTTCGTTGGCAGAGTCAATCAAACGGGTGGCCTTTTGTTCCAACGTCATATCGTCCGCAACAATTTTAGCGATAGCAGCATCGTCAATCATGTCGGAGAGCCCGTCGGAACACATCAGATAGATGTCACCAACCTGCACCGCGTATTCATTGACGTCCATCAGAACCGACTCATCGACACCCAAAGCCCGCGTTACAAGATTCTTGATCGATGAGGTAGCCGCCTGTTCGGGAGTAATCAGTCCCGCATCCATCTGCTCCTGCAGCAAGGAATGGTCTTTGGTGATCTGTTCGAGTGTCCCAGCACGCATCCGGTAGCACCGCGAATCACCGATATGTCCCAGCACCAACCGGTCTTCTCGAAAGACACCCACGACCAGCGTCGTGCCCATGCCTGCGTAATGTGCATTGGAATTGGCAGAGTTGAAGATGGAGCGGTTCGCGTTATCGACGCAAATCTCCATGGCTCGGCGCACTTCCTTGGCTTTGGCTCCATCTCCTGCCTCAATCAACCAGCGACTGAGTTCCGACTTGATAAAGGCAGTCGCCATGCCGCTGGCAATTTCGCCAGCGTTGTATCCGCCCATTCCGTCTGCCAAGACAGCAGTCAACGTTGCCTCATCAAACGCTACCGAGTCCTCGTTGTTGTCTCGCGCCCTTCCCGGGTCGGACTTTGCACAAAATTGGTAATTCATGTTGCTCTTATCTCTCTGGGTCCAATCCACTGGCCGACCCAGCGTCTCCTGGCACGATCACCTTTTGAATGACCGTTTTTTCAAAGGTTGCAGCCGTTGCGGGAATCGTCTCTGCAAAATCGACCTTTTTCGACAAATCGGCGGCATGGGCCGGCACCGTCGCTGAAAATGCCACGGTCTTTTCACTGGGCACCGGACTCTCGGTCGCCGATGGTGGCACTTGAGCCAACACCGGAGCCGACCCTGTCAGCTGCCCCGCCGCATTGCGTAAATCCGCGGCAAACTGGTCACCCGTCTGGTACCGTGTTTCCGGTCGTTTGCTCAACGCGAGCGCCACCACATCAGCCAGCGCCTGCGGGAGTTCCGGACGGATGATGCGAATGTCGGGGGCCTCTTCATTGGCAATTTTGTACATCAGCTCTGACATCGAATCGCCACGGAATGGCAATACGCCCGCCAGCATCTGAAACAGCATCACGCCCAAAGAGTACAAATCCGAGCGTCCATCCACCTTCTTGCCCGCCAATTGCTCAGGCGACATGAAGCTCGGAGTCCCCAAAACCAGCCCGGTCTTGGTCTTGCTCGAGTCCGTAATCCGCGCGATGCCGAAGTCGGTCACCTTGACGGTATCGCTTTCAAACTCGTACATGATATTGGCGGGCTTGATATCCCGGTGGACCACATGCTGCTTGTGCGCGTAGGCCAATGCCTCGGCAACACGCGCCACAATGCTCAACACCACCGGCACTGGCAACAATTGACCACTCTTGCAATGGTCCGCCAGGTCCTTGCCCTTGAGGAATTCCATGGCAATATAGGCCAGATCGTGCTCTTCTCCGGCATCGAAGATGGTCACAATGTTCTGGTGCTGCAGGCGCCCTGCCGTTTCGGCCTCACGGAAGAACCGTTCGCGGGCATCCACCAGTTCATCGCCGGCGAACTCCTGGCTCAATGCCATGGTTTTGATGGCCACCACACGCCCGATTTTGGGATCCTTGCCAAGGTACACGACGCCCATGGCTCCCTTACCCAGCTCCTTTTCAACTTGGTAGCGCCCCAACATGGGCTTTTCCACAGCTCCATCTTCCAGCAGCATGGTCCCACCCGGGTGACCACCTCCGCCACCCAGCATCACGGTTTCTGACAAATTCTTGGCACGGCTAAGCTTGGCCTGAATATCCTTATAGCCCTTGTCGAAGACCGCCATGTGGGTATAGACCGCTTCCGCCTTGTTGAACTGGCGCTTGCGTTCAAAATCCATGGCCAGGTTGTACAGATTGCCCATCACGGCTTCGTTCATGGGAACCCGGCGGAACCGGTCAAACGCCATATCCAGCTGCCCTTGGCCTTGCAGGGCCAGCCCCATCATCCGGTTGGTTTCAGCCGATTCCTCATCCGCCTGTGCCTTGCCTGCCTCGGTCATCAGGAAGCGCTTGGTAGTCAGAGCCAAGTGCCCCAGTACCAGGAGGGCCGCAGGAAACACCAGTGGCAACCACGTCGCAGCGGCGGACAGCATGCCAAACTCTGCCGCCAACAACCCGACAAACAGTACAAGGGTCGCGCTGGCTGCCATACCCGCAGACAAACGCGGCAACGCGACGAGGATATAAGCCACCACAAGCAAAAACACGCCCAAACTCGCCCAGACACTCCATGCAGGCTGAACGATGAAGTGCTCGCTCAAAATGCTGGAAGTGATGTGGGCAATGGTTTCCGCGGGCGACAATGCAGCATTGCCGGGAACCGGGAACTGCACACCAACCCCGGCGGCGGTCGCCCCAATGATGACAATCTTGTCCGTGTACTTGGACGCAGGAATCTTGCCGGTCAGCACGTCATAAAACGAGTCCACCGAGAATGCCGGGCGGCCGTCTTTCCCCTTATAGAACTGCGGTCGCATCAGCGCGGCTTCGTCGGTCTTCACGCGCAACTTGCCGATTTGTACCGATTGGCCCACGTTCAGCCGAACATCCGACGTTGACAGATTCAGGCTCTTGACCGCTGCGAGCAAAGCCATGGATGGCACGGCCTTGCCAAAGTAATTCACCAACAGAGGCTCCTGGCGCACGGCACCGTCAACATCCTGAAAGGGATTCAAGTGCCCGATACCGGCAACCGCATCGCCTAACGCCGCAATGGGTTGTTGACCGCGCGTGGCAGGGAGGGAGAATCCGCTGGGATCGTCCAGCGTGCTGCTCAATGCGAACGGAGGCAGGGGACTATCCGGCTTTCCCTGTTGGTCACCCAACACATAGAAAGAGGGAAGCAGTACATTCCCAGCCTTCTTGATACTGGCCGCCAACACAGCATCGGTATCCAAGGCCACTTCTGCTTCGGCAATCAGCTGATTCAATTGGTCATTGGTGGCGTTTGGGTCCGCCGAAGTACCCAGTGCCGACTTCATTTTGCGGATGAACACCAGACCTGGATCGACTTGCGGCTCGAAGAAGAACGCTGTATGCGCAATGGTCTTCGCCTTGGCGGCGGCCAACTGATCAATCAGCTTGGCGTGGATGTCACGCGGCCAAGGCCAGCGGCCCAGGTTTGCAATGCTCTGGTCGTCAATGGCGATAACCGCAATGCGGTCCGAGGGTTGGCGAGAGGTGCTGGTGCTGGCAAAGTCGTAGAAGCGGCGTTCCAGCGTGCTGATGAAATCCGTCGTCAAGTGGAGCGCCATGGCCGCAACGACGATCGCAACGCCGGCGAACCAATCGGCCTTCCAGAAGGCACCCGATTTCGATGAGAAAGATTTCGCCACGTGCCAGCCCTACCCCTATATGCAGCCGCTCTCGCTCAGCAGCGCTCACCACCATGACTCCCGGTCAAGAAACCGAGGAAGGAGGTGACGTTAGCACATGACGTAGCCGCCGACAAGGCACTTGTTCACACGCGTGGGTTTTTAGCCAAACCACCCCACCAAGCACTCAGTCCAAGAAAGACTGCCCGTCAACACGACAGACCTCAGGCGGGCTGTGGGGCGCGTCGCTTCAACAGCATTCCCACTAGGAACACCGCCAATGCACCGGCAGCGCCCAGGCCGTAATTCCATGCAGTGGTCTGCGGCAACCATTCGCGCACGGCCGGATCGCTGTGCGCCATGGTGCCGGCTATCCATCCCAGCAACATGCCGCCTACCGTGATGATCAACGGGAAACGATCCATGAGTTTGAGTACCAGCTGACTCCCCCAGATGATGATCGGAATGCTGACCAGCAGACCAAATATCACCAACGGCAGCTGGTGTGATCCGCCAGCACCCGTGGCGGCACCGGCAATCGCGATCACGTTGTCGATACTCATGACCAAGTCAGCCACAATGACCGTCTTGACCGCCGCCCACAGCTTGTCGCTACCCTGGATATTGGAGTGCCCATCTTCGTCCTGTGGCGCCAGCAACTTCACGCCGATCCATAGCAGCAGTGCTGCACCCACCAGCTTCAGGTACGGCACCTGGAGAAGCGTCAGTGCAAACGCTATCAGTATGACCCGCAGCACGATTGCGCCTGCCGTTCCCCACAGTATCCCTTTAAGCCGCAAATGAGCCGGAAGTTGGCGGCACGCCAGGGCGATCACCACGGCGTTGTCGCCCCCCAGCAGGATATCGATCATGATGATCTGGCCAACAGCTAGCCAGAAATGGGCGGTCAGAAATTCTTCCATGGGGTCCCTATAGCATCGGAGATGCAGGCGGTCAGTTGTGCCGCAGAAAACAAAAAAGCCGGACTCCCTCTCGGAAATCCGGCCTGCATTATGAATGCCCGAGCGGTCAATGCATGAAATGCTGACCGGTTAGCCCGTTGTTAGAGCAAGGCTTTGAGCAACTTCGCCATTTCAGACGGATTGCGGGTGACGGTAAACCCACACTCTTCCATCACTGCCAGTTTGGCATCCGCCGTGTCGGCACCGCCGGAAATCAATGCACCGGCGTGGCCCATGCGCTTGCCGGCAGGAGCCGTCACACCGGCGATGAAACCGACGATGGGTTTCTTCATGTTCAGCTTGCACCAACGGGCGGCTTCGGCTTCATCGGGTCCGCCGATTTCGCCGATCATGATGACGGCGTCGGTATCGGGATCTTCATTGAAGGCGCGCATCACATCGATGTGCTTCAGACCATTGATGGGGTCACCACCAATGCCAACCGCGGAAGACTGGCCCAGACCAATTTCGGTCAGCTGTGCCACGGCTTCATAGGTCAGTGTGCCGGAACGGCTCACCACACCAATGCGGCCCTTGCGGTGGATGTGACCGGGCATGATGCCGATCTTGATTTCGTCAGGCGTGATCAAACCGGGGCAGTTGGGACCCAGCAGCAGGGTCTTCTTGCCGCCAGCGGCTTCCTTGGCCTTCATGCGGTTGCGCACTTCCAGCATGTCGCGAACGGGGATGCCTTCGGTAATGCAGATCGCCAGATCCAGGTCGGCTTCTACCGCTTCCCAGATGGCCGCTGCGGCGCCTGCGGGCGGCACATAGATCACCGACACGGTTGCGCCGGTTTCCGATGCAGCTTCCTTGACCGAAGCGTAAATTGGGATGTTGAAAATGGACTCGCCAGCCTTCTTGGGGTTCACGCCCGCCACGAAGCAGTTCTTGCCGTTCGCGTATTCCTGGCACTTTTCCGTGTGGAACTGACCGGTTTTTCCGGTAATGCCCTGGGTGATGACCTTGGTGTCTTTATTGATGAAAATAGACATATTCGTGCTCCGCCTTACTTGACCGCTGCCACAATTTTTTGGGCCGCTTCGGCCATGGAGTCTGCGCTGATGATGGGCAGACCGGATTCGGCCAGCATTTTTTTACCCAGATCTTCGTTGGTGCCCTTCATGCGCACCACCAGCGGCACGGACAGGTTCACGGCCTTGCAGGCGGTGATCACACCGGTGGCAATGGTGTCGCACTTCATGATGCCACCGAAGATGTTGACCAGAATGGCCTTGACCTTGGGGTTCTTCAGCATGATCTTGAAGGCTTCAGTGACCTTCTCGGGGGTGGCACCGCCACCCACGTCCAGGAAGTTGGCGGGTTCTGCGCCAAACAGCTTGATGGTGTCCATGGTGGCCATGGCCAGACCGGCACCGTTCACCAGGCAGCCAATATTGCCGTCCAGGCTGATGTAGGCCAGGTCGAACTTGGAAGCTTCCACTTCGGCTGGGTCTTCTTCGTCCAGATCGCGGTAGGCCACGATTTCGGGGTGGCGGAACAGTGCGTTGGCGTCAAAGTTGAATTTGGCGTCCAGGGCAATCACATTGCCTTTGCCGTCGCGGTTCAGCGGATTGATTTCGACCAGGGACGCGTCGGTGTCCATGTAGCACTTGTAGAGCTTCTGGAAGATGTCAACGGCCTGTGCCGTCGAGCCTGCGGGCATGCCGATGGCGTCAGCGATCTTCTTGGCCTGCGCATCACCCAGACCGGTCAGGGGATCGATGAATTCGGTAATGATCTTTTCGGGCGTGGAGTGGGCCACTTCCTCAATGTCCATACCACCTTCGCTGGAGGCAATAAAGGCCACCTTTTGCGAGGCACGGTCGGTCACCACGGAAACGTAGTATTCCTTCTGGATGTCGGCACCGTCTTCGATGTACAAACGCCGCACCTTCTGGCCTTCGGGGCCAGTCTGGTGGGTCTTGAGCTGCATGCCCAGGATTTCACCAGCCAGACGCTTGACGTCGTCGATGGACTTGGCCACCTTGACGCCGCCGCCCTTGCCACGCCCACCGGCGTGAATCTGCGCCTTCACGACCCAGATGGGGCCACCGAGCTTTTGAGCGGCTTCCACCGCCTCTTGAACTGTAAAGGCCGGGATGCCGCGGGGTACGGGCACACCGAATTGGCGCAAAATTTCTTTGCCTTGGTATTCGTGGATTTTCATGACGTCTCTTTGGGGGCTGGACAATGTTCATCAGTTTGCAACACAAGTCTGCCGCAAATCTGACACTGGACACATCAACTGCGAAATGTATCATGTTGCAACGCACCAAACTTGTAGCTGCCTTACAGCGCGGTTTGGGCCCCGATTCGCTTCTCTCTGTGGAGCCGCTCTGGCGGCAATGGCATGAAAAAAATATTTATTGATGGCGAAGCCGGCACCACCGGCCTGCAAATCCGCGAACGCCTGCAAACCATGGCCGGCGTGGAACTCATCAGCATTGACCCGGCCCTGCGCAAGGACGCCGGGGCCAAGCAGACGCTGATGGCCCAGGCCGACTTGGTCGTACTCTGCCTGCATGACGATGCCGCTATTGAATCCGTAGCAATGATCGACGCATTGACGAGGGCCAACGGCGGAAAAGGTCCCAAGATCATTGACGCCTCCACGGCCCACCGCACCGCGCCAGGCTGGGTCTATGGCTTTCCCGAACTGGCCGCGGACCAACGTGACGCCGTGGTCCACGCCAGCCGCGTCGCCAACCCGGGCTGCTACGCCACCGGCGCCATCGCGCTGATCCGCCCGCTGGTCGATGCCGGGCTGCTGCCGACCGATTTTCCGGTCTGCCTGCCCTCCATCAGCGGCTACTCGGGCGGCGGACGCACGATGATTGAAGCCTACGAGGCCGGCCAAGCCCCGGCGATGGAGCTGTACGCGCTGGGCCTGAAGCACAAGCACATTCCAGAAATCATGCGCTACACCGGCCTGACACGCCGCCCGCTGTTCGTGCCATCGGTGGGTAATTTCAAGCAGGGCATGCTCGTGCAGTTGCCGCTGCATCTGGATACCTTTCCGGGCCAGCCCAGCGCCCAAGATCTGCATGCCGCACTGGCAAAGCATTACGCCGGCAGTGAGTGGGTGACCGTGGAACCCGCCACGCCGGACCTAAAACTCGACGCCGTCGCGCTGGCCGACACCAACAAGATGGAGCTGCGCGTGTTCGCCAATCACGCCAAAGCCGACGGCTTTGCTCATGCGGTGCTGGTGGCACGGCTGGACAACCTGGGCAAGGGCGCGTCCGGCGCGGCGGTGCAAAACCTCAAGCTGATGCTGGGGCTTTAGCCTGCTCGCTGCGGACCGGTAAGGCGGCACGTTTTGCTCCGTGTCCCCCGCGCCCTTTGGGCGCTCCTCCTTAACCTGCGCAAAACGCACCGCCCTGCCGGTCCTCCGGGTTTTGGGGCGCTTCAATGTCTCAGGACTTTCCCTCGCGCACCCAACTCTTGAGCTGATGGCGCGGGGTAGGGGTTTTGCGCAGGTAAAGGAGGAGCCCGAAGGGCGGGGGACACGGAGCAAAATCCCTGCCCCGCACCGTCAGCGGGCGAACGCAGCTATCTAATCGTCATCACCACCAGACACCACTTTGCGGATGGCCTCGCCGCCAAAACCGCGGCTAGCCAGAAAGCGCATCTGCTTGGCGCGCTCATTGGCATCAAGGGGCGGTTCGCCGAACTTCTTGCGCCAGACTTCGCGCGCACGCTCGACCTCGGTGGCACGCAACTGCTCCACGGCTTCCAGCACGGCCTCGGGTGCCAGGCCCTTGCCCTGCAACTCCTGGCGGATGCGGGTGGTACCCAGCTTGGCCGCGCGGCGGTGCAGCACGGACTCCAGCACCCGTTGCTCGTTGATGAAGCCCTTGGCCTGCAGCTCGTCCAGCGCCCGGGCCAGGCTCCCGGGCTCCTCCTCGTGCTGGATGAGCTTGCGCTCCAGCTCGGCGCGGGAGTACTCCCGGGTGCCGAGCAGGCGCAGCGCCCGGCCTTTGAGGGACAACGGTGAAGTGGCCATGGCTTTGCGAATTGCTATTGTTTTTATAGCTTATTGCGCATATTCCACGAGGGCTAGTCGGCCTTTTTGCTTGAAGCCTTGGGCTTGACTTCGGGTTCCGACGCCGCCACCGGCAGCAACGGAATGCCCAGCGATTCACGCACCTTGTTTTCGATCTCG
>JAVBYK010000093.1 GCA_030824095.1 bacterium | reverse complement strand
CCGCCAATGCGGGCCGCCGTGTCCTGCTCTCGCACGCAGTGCTGCAAGCGGGTGGCGAGTTCGATCAGGACCATGTCGCCCACCGCATGCCCATAGCGGTCGTTCACGGCCTTGAAACCGTCCAGGTCAATGAACAGCAGGGCGACCCGGGTGTTCAGGCGCCGCGCAACACTGCAGGCCACCTGCAGCCGGTCATCGGCCAGGCGCAAGGTCGGCAGGCCGGTCAGGTGGTCGTGGGTAGCCAGTTTTTCCAGGGCATTGCGCTGCTCCCGCACCTCTTCAATGGCGCTCTGGGCTGCGTCCAGGATGGTGTTGGCGCTGCGGGCCAGCAGGCCGATTTCATCGTCCTGGTGACTGGCCTCCAGCGGCAAACGGTTCACGCCCCCCGGAGTCACTGCGTTCATGGCCTGTGCCAGACGGCCAATCGGCCCGAACACCATACGGCGCAGCACCAGCATCAGGATGGCCGCGGCGGCCAGCACCTGGGCCAGCATCAACGCGGTCTGAAACAGGGCGGCCCGCGCGGCCGCCCGCTCTACCTCGGCATCGTTCTGCACCAGCACCAGCCGGCCAATGGCCTCCTTGTGATCCACCGGTGACAACAACACAAAACTGCGCCCACGCGTGAATTCGATGCCATCCTGCACACCCATCTGGTATTTGAAGTCGTCGCCGGACTCGATGCGCGCGGCCAGCACCATGGGGTTGGCCATCAGACCTTCAAGCACATCCTGGGCAATTCTTGCGTTGGAGGCAAACGCGGCGATCTCTGCCTGCACCTGCACCGTGCGCACCATCTGGTTTTGCAGGTCGGTCGTCATGCCCATCTGATGGTGGTAGGCATAGCGGTAGGTGAAGACCCCCACCACTGCCGAGAACACCAGCAGCGTCAGACCCACCACAACCACCAGTCGAACCGCAAGTCGTTTGATCAGCGGGATGGTCATGCCGCGCTCATTCCCTGACACGTAGGACCACCTTGACCGAGGTGTCCACCAGGGCCGCGTCGATGTAGCCTATGCCACCGCGATTGCGGCTGACGGCATCCAGTACCAGGCGGCTGTCTGGCAGGACCATGGGGGGCAGCACCTCGCCGCTGAAACGCAAACGCGCCCAGTAGGCATTGAGCTGCTTGAGGTTCATGCCGTTCAGGGCGCGGAAAAAACTCTCTCGTAGCGCGCTGTCCTGCGGCTGCTCGTAGACTGCCGCCAGAATTTTCTGTTCGTCCAGCACAAAGGAGCGCGAGCGGCCCAGATACAGGTCCGATACCTCCCGTTCGCTCATCGCCGAAACCGGGTTGTTGGGGTTGACGATCACCGCGATCTCGGCCGCCTGAGCCGATGCCAGCCCGGCCACCGCCAGGCACAGCCAGAGGAAGGACAGGCGGATGGATGCGCGCATGGTCAAAACGCAAAGTCCAGTGTCATGGCCAGCAGGTTGATGCGGCTGCCGTCCCGGTTGATCGCTTCGTCGCGCCACCACAGGCCGTAGCCGGTGGGTTTGATCTGTGTCTGGTCCCACTGCAGTTTGAGCGCCGCCTGGCGGTGAAAGTCCCAGCGCAGGCCCAGGGACACCGTGTCCTGCTCAATGCGGTTGGTGTTCAGCACAAACAAGGCCGGGTCGCGCAGGGTCGCGTTGTAGCCGCCCCAGTCGTTGGCCGGCAGGCGTGGTGCATCGGGTCGTGAGGTGCTGAGTGTGAGCAGCGGCGTCCAGTCGCCAAAACGCCGCCCGATACTGACGTAGGCCATGCGCCCATGGGGAACCACCGCCGCACTGGCCGTGGTGGTTCCCAGTTCGGCCTGTGCCAGCCATTGGCCGTCGTCATAGACAGCGCCCAGCGTGGTGTAGCTGACCCTGGCACCCTGGAAGGACAGGTTGCGCCGCAGGTCTGCGGCTTCAGCGCTGACACCGGGAACACCGGCCGCTGCCAGCGAATCCAGCCCCGCGTGCAGGGGCGCAAAGGCCGGCACCTCGTTGGCCGCCGTCCACTGCGAATAGGCCAGCTTGAAGCGCCATTTGTCGGTTTGCCCGGTCACGGACACGCCCCGCATGTCATCGGCCCGGAAGTCGTAGCCGGACTGGATGGGAATGGCAAAGGGACTGCTACGACCCAACTGGGCCTTCAGCCGCCAGCGCGCCGCCTCGGTTTCAAACCGGTAGGTGGCGTCCAGGCCATCCACGGACAGGATGGGTATCCAGCCATAAAACTCCGATGGTGGCCGCACCCACGAGTAGGCATAGCCCACATTGCGGTACTCCGACATCAGGAAGGCGTCGTAGTTGATGCGTCCGGCGCGGATATCCCATGGGGCGCCGGGACGCACGGTGACATAGGCCAGTTCGGTAGCGCTGTCCAGATCGCGGCGGAACTGGTCGCGCACCACCAGTTGCCCCACCAGGTCGGCGTTGGGGCTGAGGCTGTATTCCATTTGCACGCCCAGACGCGTGTCCACCTTCCAGCTGGCACCCGTGGCAAAACTGCTATCGGGCAATTGGGCAATATCCCGTGCGGGGGCAATATCGGCGCGGTTGTCGGTCGTATAGCCAACAGTGCCGAAGCCGCTCAGGCGCAGGCTGTCATCTGCCCAGGTCGTGGCGCAGCCCAAAGCCAGACACAACCCCATGAAGGGGGTAAAGCGGAGGAAGTAGGGAATTGCACACATTGCCGGGTCATTACAACCCGAAGCGCAACCGTTATACAAGCCTAAAACATGGGAGTCCGGCGCTATTCTTCAGTCTATGAGCCGCTTCAGCAGGCCGGCGGTGGAGGCATCCAGACCCACGCAGTCGCCGCTGTCCAGCCTGCCGGCCAGATCACGCGCCAGCACCTTGCCCAGCTCCACACCCCATTGGTCAAAGCTGTTGATGCCCCACACCGCACCACTGACAAAGACACGGTGCTCTTGCAATGCAATCAGGGCGCCCAGCGTGGTGGGGTTCAGATCATCCAGCAGCAAAAAGGTGCTGGGCCGGTTGCCGGGGAAGTGGCGGTGCCCATCGGCACCGGTCTTGCCAACCATCAGGGCCTGGGCCTGGGCTAACGCATTGGCCAGCAGCAGTGTGTGGTGGCCGCCCAGAGGGTGGCGGGGTTGCTTCACCGCGACAAACTCAACCGGCACGGTGTCATGCCCCTGGTGCAGCGCCTGAAAGTACGCATGCTGGCCGTTGGTGCCGGGCTCGCCCCACAGCACTGGCGCAGTGGCATACGGCAACACATGTCCATCCACATCAACCCGTTTGCCGTTGCTCTCCATCTCCAACTGCTGCAGGTAGGCCGGCCAGCGCTTGAGCGCACTGTGGTACGGCGCAATGCTGCGGCTGGTGAAGCCGTGGAAGTTGCGGTACCAGACATCCAGCAGGCCCAGTCGCACCGGCAGGTTGGACTCCAGTGGTGCCGAGCGGAAGTGTTCATCCATGGCGTGCGCACCGGCCAGGAAGGCACGAAAGCCGTCGGCACCAATCGCAATGGCCAGCGGCAGGCCGATGGCCGACCAGATCGAGTAGCGCCCACCCACCCAGTCCCAGAAGCCGAACGTGGTGCGGATGCCAAAAGCCTGGGCGGCTTCCACGTTGGTCGTCAGGGCAACAAAGTGGTGATCGATATCCGTGCCGCCCTGCGCCGCAAACCAGGCCTTGGCCGAGTGTGCATTCGTCATCGTTTCCACGGTGGTGAAGGTCTTGCTGGCCACCAGGAACAGCGTGTTCTGCGGCTTCAGGTGGCGCAGGGTTGCGTCCAGTTCATGACCATCGACGTTGGAGACAAAGTGAAAGCGCTTGCCCGGCACCACAAATGCGTCAAGCGCCAGCACCGCCATTTGTGGCCCCAGGTCGGAGCCGCCAATGCCGATGTTCACCACGTCGGTGATGCCGGAATCGGCACGCACCGCCTCTGCAAAAGCCAGCATAGCGTCCAGTGTGGCATGCACTTGTGCCAATTCATCAGCTACATTTCTGATAGCTATCGGATCAGTATCGACGAGGGCTGGAGCCGGATATCGCAACAACCAGTGCATGGCGGCACGGTGTTCGGTGGTGTTGACGATGGCACCCGTCAGCAGGGCGTCGCGCTGGCCCTCAAGGTCGCATGCGCGAGCCAGGTCCAACAGCAAGGATTCGGTTGCCGGGTCCAGCAGGTTCTTGGACAGGTCCGCAAACACATGCGGTGCGGACTGGCTCAGGCGGCCAAAGCGATCAACATCCGCGGCAAACGCTTCACGCAGGTCGAAGGTGCGCCCGGTCGCATCAAAGGCTTGCTGCAGTGCGGCCCAGGCCGGGGTACGGTCACATCGGGTAGGTGTCATGGCGTCCAATGGTATAGGCCCTTGTGCTACCCGAGCGACGCTCAGGCGGATAGCAGCAGTTGGTCGAGTTTGACGGCATCGGCACAGAAGGCGCGTATGCCTTCGGCCAGCTTCTCGGTGGCCATGGCATCTTCATTCAGCGCCAGGCGGAAACCGGCCTCATCAAAATGTTGGCGCTCCTGCGGACTCAAGCGGGCGCCCTCGGGGTCGAGTGCGCGGACCAGGGGTGCATCGGTGGCAGCCATTGTGGCCAGCAGGTCGGGGCTGATGGTCAGCAAGTCGCATCCCGCCAGAGCCGTAATCTGCCCCACGTTGCGAAAGCTCGCACCCATGACCTCGGTAGCAATCCCGAATTTTTTGTAGTAGTTGTAAATCTGTGTGACCGACTGCACGCCAGGGTCGTTGGCACCCGCGCGCTCGGTCTCAACCCACGTGGCTCCAGCGGACTTCTTGTACCAGTCGTAAATGCGGCCAACAAACGGTGAAATCAGTTGCACCTTGGCCTGGCCGCAGGCCACTGCCTGGCAGAACGAGAACAGCAGCGTCAAATTGGTGTGAATGCCCTCGCGCTCCAGGGCTTGAGCGGCAGCAATGCCTTCCCAGGTGGCGGCGACCTTGATCAGCACGCGCTCGGTCGAAATGCCGTGGGCCTGGTACAGCGCAATCAGGCGTTCGGCCCGTGCCACGGTGGCGTTGGTGTCAAAGCTCAGCCGGGCATCCACCTCGGTGGACACACGCCCGGGGATGATGGACAGGATCTCGCAACCAAAACGCACCAACAGACGGTCCATCACCTCATCCAGCGCGCAGCTGCGAAACTGTGCCACCGTCTGCTGCAGCAGCGGCGCGTAGTCGGCCTTTTGCACGGCCTTGAGGATCAGCGAGGGGTTGGTGGTGGCGTCCTGCGGCTGGAAGGCGCCCAGCTGCTTGAAGTCGCCGGTATCGGCCACCACGGTGGTGAATTGTTTGAGTGCGTCGAGCTGGTTCATGCCTTGAATTATCAATGAAACAAAGTTACATTATTACATCCAATTTTTGTAACTTTTTTGACATGGGCTTTGATCTGGTCTTGTTTGGTGGCACCGGCGATCTGGCTTGGCACGAGTCCATTGCCATGATCGCACGGGACGGCTATTGCTGGTCCGAGGAGAGCTAGCATGCTGGAACGCATCCAGGCCGCCCTTCCCTCGCTGGCACCAGCGGAACAACGCGTGGCCAAGCTGTGCCTGGCCGACCCTCGGGCCTTTGCCAAGCTGCCTGTGGGTGTGCTGGCTGACCGCTCCCATGTGAGCAAGCCCACCGTGGTGCGATTTTGCCGCAGCGTGGGTTACGACGGACTAGCGGACTTCAAACGCAAGCTCGCCGGCACAGTCAACGAGGGCGTGCCCTTTATCCACCGCAGCGTGGACAGCGACGACAAGACCGCCGACGTTATGGTGAAGGTTATCGATAACACCGTGGCGGCCTTTCTGAAGTACCGCAACGAAGCCAGCACGCTGGCCATCGACAGAGCCTTAGCCGCGCTCATGGTGGCCTACGAGGGCAAGCACCGCATCCAGTTCTTTGGCGTTGGCAATTCCGGTGTCGTCGCCCAGGACGCACAGCACAAATTCTTCCGTCTGGGCGTCAACACCGTGGCGTACAGCGATGGCCACATGCAGGTGATGAGCGCTTCCACCCTGGTTGCTGGCGACTGCGTGGTGGTCATCAGCAACTCGGGGCGCACGCGCGATCTGATGGATGCATGCGACATTGCCCGCAAGAATGGCGCAACAACCATCGTCATCACCGCCAGTGGTTCGCCACTGGCCAGAGCCGGGCACGTCCACCTGAGCGCTGACCATCCGGAGGGCTTTGACCGCTACAGCCCCATGGTCTCGCGCCTGCTGCATCTGATGATCATCGACATCCTGGCAACCTGCATGGCGCTGCGTATTGGCGGCGAAACCCTGCAGCCACTGCTCAGCGAGATGAAGAACAATCTGCGCAGCAAACGCTACACATGAACCACAACACCCCATAAAAAAAACCCGCTGTGTTGCCACAGCGGGTTTTTTTATCTTGAGATCAACAGCTGGCTGATGCCAGCGACCGATCAGAAGTTGTGGCGAACGCCAACGCCGTAGATATCGGCATCAACAGCGGACTTGCCGCCAACCTTGCCAGACTTGCCGTCACGACGGTAGTCAAAGTAAGCGGTTGTACGCTTGCTCAGGCTGTAACCAGCGTACAGCAGGTAGTCGGTGTCTTCGAAGCCGGTGTCTTGAGCAACGTCAACCACGAACTTCCAGGGGCCGACGGGGATGCCAGCGCCCAGGGTCCAACCTTGGGAAGTACCAGCTGCGTCTTGGAAGGAGCCAGCAACGGTGAAGCCACCGAAGTTGTAGCTAGCGCCCAGAGCGTAGTTGCCGTCGGTGGAAGCACCAGCAGCAACCTTGTCGTTCTTCCAGTAGGACAGGCCAACAGCCAAGGGGCCTGCAGCGTAGACAGCGTTAGCGTCCAGCTTGCTACCCAGGCCACCGTTTTCGATGCCGTCCAACTCGGTCACATAGCCCAGAGTTGCGGAGAAACCACCCATGTTAGGTGTGGTGTAGCTGAATTCACGGCTGTTACGCGAACCGCCGCCAGCGAAACCGAATTGGTTAGCCACTGCGGAGAAGTTAGCAGCGCCAGTCAGTTCCCAGGCAGCAACGCCGAAGAAAGAGGGGCTCAGTGTACGGCCAGCCTTGACACGGCCAAATCCGCCGTCCAGAGCCAGGTATGCGTAACGAGCGTCAGCAGTACCGGTAGCGCCAGTGGAGTAGTCGATGTTTTGTTCGAACTGAGCAGTAGCCTTCATGCCACCGCCGAGGTCTTCAACGACCTTGATGCCCCAACGGCTGTTGCCGTCGTTGGTGACGTCATTGGTCTTCATGTTTGCGTCGCTCTTGACGCCAGTGGCGTTGATCGCGCCCAAAGACACGTCAGCAACACCGTACAGAGTCACTTGCGCCATCGAGGCGCTGGAAGCGGCCAAAACGGCCAAAGCGATGAGGGTTTTTTTCATTTCGGGTTTCTCAAAAAGGTTAAACAGCGGGCTCCGGTCCGACGGGATTGGAACCCCGGGCCAACCTCCTAGTTCAGGAAGTTGGGTCTATTGCACCAGACCCATGCCCGTTTGGCAAAGCATTGACCCCAAAAAGGTCTGAAAAACCCGAAAACCGAGGGCTTCCGTTGCAGCGCTGCAACAATTTGTTTCCCTCCCTGCTGCCACGGAATCGCGCTAGACTGTTGCATTGATCTTTTTCCGGAGTTTGACCATCGATTCGCTGCTAAACGCCGCAGATTGTGCCCTGCGCACGCTGTTTGCAAAGCCCCGTGCCGCGCTGGCCTGCCCCACCTTACCCGACCAGACCACCGACCTCAGTCGGGAGGAGCGGCGTGCGTCTGCTGCGCTTATGCGGGTTAACCATGTGGGCGAGGTTTGTGCCCAAGCGTTATACACGTCCCAGGCGCTGGCGACCCGCAATCCCGCCTTGCGCGCGCACTTTACCAAGGCTTGCACCGAAGAGACGGACCATCTGGCATGGACGGCCAACCGCCTGGCGGAGCTGGATTCCCGGCCATCATTGCTGAATCCGCTGTGGTATGCCGGCGCCTTTGGTCTGGGGTTGCTGGCCGGGCGCTTGGGCGATCCAGTGAGCCTGGGTTTTGTGGTGGAAACCGAACACCAGGTGGGCGACCATCTGCAAAGTCACCTGGATCGGTTGCCACCGGCAGACCACGCATCGCGGGCGATTGTCGCGCAGATGCGTGATGACGAATTGCGCCATGCCGACGCGGCCATGGCAGCGGGTGCCATGGATTTGCCAGCGCCCGTGAAAGGCCTGATGCGGGCTGCCGCCAAGGTCATGACAACAGTGGCGCACCACGTATAGGGCCGGGTCGTTCTCTGGGGGCTCTACCCCTCAAGAACCTCGAAACTGGTCGTGATCTCCGCAGTTTTTGCCAGCATGATGCTGGCAGAACAGTACTTTTCGTGGCTCATGGCCACCGCGCGCTCCACCGCCGCTGCCGGCACGTTCTTTCCAGTCACAGTGAAATGCATGTGTATCGTGGTGAACACTTTGGGGTCGACGGCTGCCCGCTCGGCGGTCAACTTCACCGTGCATCCCTGTACCGCATGGCGGCCGCGCTTCAAAATCAGCACCACATCGTATGCCGTGCAGCCACCGGTACCGGCCAGCACCGTTTCCAACGGCCGAGGAGCCAGATTCTGCCCGCCGTTTTCTGGCTTGTCCGCATCGGGCGCACCGTCCATGACCAGCGTGTGGCCGCTGCCGGTTTCTGCCACAAAGCCCATGCCTGAGCGGGTGTTCAAACCGCCGGTCCAGCTCACTGTGCATTCCATATCTTCGTTCCTTGACATTGGTGGTCCACCGCATCCGCGGCAAGGCGACGATTATCATGCGGGAACACTTCTTTGCCTGCCATGACGACCAAACCGCCTAAACCGCTCACTCCTGCCGACTACCTGAAAAAGATCCTGACCGCGCGCGTGTACGACGTTGCGACCGAATCGGCTCTGGAGCCAGCCAAACAGTTGAGCAAGCGCTTGCACAACACCGTCTTGCTCAAGCGGGAAGACCAGCAACCCGTACGCAGTTTCAAGCTCCGCGGTGCGTACAACAAGATGGCCCAACTCAGCAGCGACCAGTTAAAGAAGGGCGTCATCTGCGCCTCGGCGGGCAATCATGCACAAGGCGTAGCCCTGAGCGCGTCCAGGCTGGGAACACGGGCGGTCATCGTCATGCCCACGACCACGCCGCAGGTCAAGGTGGACGCTGTGCGCAGCTTTGGCGGAGAGGTCGTCCTGTACGGCGACAGTTATTCCGACGCCTACGGCCACTCGCTGACGCTGCAAAAGAAGCAGGGCCTGACCTTCGTCCATCCGTTTGACGATCCCGATGTCATTGCCGGGCAGGGCACCATTGCCATGGAGATGCTGCGCCAGGTACAGACCCTGCACATGCGCAGCCCGACTGCCGCAGATGCCGCATCGACCCCTCCTGCACTGGATGCCGTATTCGTGGCAATCGGCGGTGGCGGACTGGTGGCCGGAGTGGCCAATTACATCAAGGCGGTGGACCCGCGCATCCGAATCATTGGCGTGCAGATGAACGACTCCGACGCCATGATCCAGTCCGTCAGCGCCAAGAAACGTGTCACCTTGCCGGATGTAGGTCTGTTCTCCGACGGCACGGCCGTGAAGCTGGTCGGCGAGGAAACCTTTCGCATCGCCCGCGGCCTGGTTGACGAATTCATGACGGTGGACACCGATGCCGTCTGCGCCGCCATCAAGGACATTTTTGTCGACACCCGCAGCATTGTGGAGCCCGCCGGAGCCCTGGCCGTGGCGGCCATCAAGCAATACGTGGCCAAGAACAAGACCAAGGGCGAAACCTATGCCGCCATCCTGTGCGGCGCCAACATGAACTTTGACCGCCTGCGCTTTGTGGCCGAGCGAGCCGAGGTCGGCGAAGAGCGCGAAGCGCTGTTGGCCGTCACGATTCCGGAAGAACGCGGCAGTTTCAAGCGCTTCTGCGAACTGATCGGTGAGTTGCCCGGGGGCCCACGCAACGTCACCGAATTCAACTACCGCATCAGCGATGCATCTCAGGCCCATGTCTTCGTTGGTCTGACCACGCACGGCAAGGGCGAGTCCGCCAAAATCGCCAGCAATTTCACGCGGCATGGGTTCAAGACCCTGGACCTGACCCACGACGAATTGGCCAAGGAACATATCCGCCACATGGTCGGAGGGCATTCGACACTGGCCGAGAACGAGCGCCTGCTGCGTTTCGTGTTTCCTGAACGTCCCGGTGCCTTGTTGAAGTTCCTGAGCCTGATGCGGCCCGGGTGGAATATCAGCCTGTTTCATTACCGCAACCAGGGCGCAGACTATGGGCGCATACTGGTCGGCTTGCAGGTTCCAAAGGCGGACGACAAGGCCTTCGCCAAGTTCCTGCAAACGCTGGACTATCCCTATGTGGAAGAGTCCCAAAACCCGGTGTACCGCATGTTCCTGCGCCAGTAGACGCACACCGAAAGGACTCAGCATCATGGGCATTTCAATGGACGGCAAACTGGTCGTCGCCATCTCCAGCCGAGCCCTGTTCGATTTCGAGGAGGAAAACCTGGTCTTCGAGCAGGCCGATGACCGCGCCTATATGCAGCTGCAGCGCGAACGCCTGGACGCGCCAGCAAAGCCCGGAGTGGCCTTTTCGCTGGTCAAGAAGCTGCTGGCGTTCAACACCGGCGATACCCAACGGGTCGAGGTGGTCATCCTCTCGCGCAACGACCCGGTCAGCGGCTTGCGGGTGTTCCGCTCGGCCCAGCACTACGGCCTGGCCATCCCGCGTGGCAATTTCACGCGCGGCGAGGCGCCCTGGCGCTACCTCAAGCCGCTACGCGCCAACCTGTTCCTCAGCACCCACCTCAGTGACGTGCGCGCCGCCTTGGCCGCCGGTGTGCCGGCCGCCCAGGTCTACCCCCAATCTGCCCACGCCAGCGACGCCCACCCGGGCGAGGTGCGCATCGCCTTCGACGGCGACGCCGTGCTGTTCAGCGATGAGGCCGAACAGGTCTACCAGCAGGGCGGGCTCACCGCCTTCCAGCAGCATGAGTTGGACAAGGTGGCACTGCCCCTGCCCGACGGGCCATTCAAGCCCCTGCTGGCGGCCTTGCACCAGTTGCAGCAGGCCAATGTGCCGGGTATGCGCATCCGCACCGCGCTGGTTACGGCCCGCAGCGCGCCGGCCAACGAGCGCCCCATCCTGACACTGATGAACTGGAACATTGATATCGACCAGGCCATGTTCCTGGGCGGCCTGGATAAAGGCGAGTTCCTGCGTGAATTTGAGCCAGATTTTTTCTTTGACGACCAAACGGGTCACATCGAATCCGCGGCCCGGCACGTGCCCGCCGGCCATGTGGCCAGCGGCGTTCGGAACTGAAGACTTTTAATAAAATCCTGTGCTAGCCATCGTGGATATTGCCTATAAAGCTATCATTTCAGGAGCAAATCACCTGCCGCCACGGTAGGCATCCCACCCACGCGCGCGCAACTGACACGCCGGACATTCGCCACAGCCATAGCCCCAGGCGTGGCGTTGGTCACGCGTGCCGAGATAGCAGGTGTGAGTGTGTTCAACGATCAGATCCACCAGGGCTTGACCGCCCAGCGACTGGGCCAGAGACCAAGTCGCCGCCTTGTCGATCCACATCAGCGGCGTTTCGATCAGGAAGCGCTTGTCCATACCCAGTGAGAGCGCCAGTTGCATGGCCTTCATGGTGTCGTCGCGGCAATCCGGGTAGCCGGAAAAATCCGTCTCGCAAACACCCGTCACGATGACCTGCAGCCCGCGGCGATAGGCAACGGCCGCCGCCAGCGTCAGGAACAGCAGGTTTCTTCCCGGAACAAAGGTGTTGGGCAAGCCCGTGCTTTCCATCTGGAAGGCGGTTTGGCGGGTCAGGGATGTCTCGCTGACGGCCCCCAGAACGGCCAGATCCAGCAGATGGTCTTCACCCAGTTTGGAAGCCCATTGGGGGAAATGTTCACGGATCTCCCGCAACACCACCAACCTGGCATCCAACTCCACGCTGTGGCGTTGGCGATAGTCAAAGGCGATGGTTTCTACACGCTCATAACGTTGCAGCGCGTGGGCCAGACAGGTGGTGGAATCCTGGCCACCGGAAAAAAGGACAAGGGCACTCGTATGCATGGGCGCAATGGTAGAGCACTGTCCCCGACCATGCAGCTAGACCGTCAGATGTTTTCGGTCTTTTTGATGTGGTTGGGTGCGTACACCAGTATCTCTTTGGCGAAAGTTCCGGGCAACTCAGTCGGCACTGCCGGCGTGGGCGGTGTTAGCTGGTTACTGACCTGCTCCAACTGGATGGCACTGGCGCTGGCCGTCCACATGCTCTTGATGTGGTCCATCAACACCTGGTACATGGGCTTGGGCGGCGGATCTTCCACTTTTTCCGGTGCGGGGCGGTGGATCGTCCAGTCCTTGGGCGTTGTCGCAGCTTCCGACCCTGGTCTACCCGGGTCTGAAACACTGGAGTAAATAGCCTCCCCCTCTTTCACCTTGAGGGCTGGATTCACCAAGTCCACCACACTGGGAACCGGCTGGATGGAGGGGTTTGCGCTCACCGACGGATTCACCGGAGCAACCGGTATCACCCTGTTTGCCCCAGACGAAACCGCGTCTGCGCCGGATGGGCGCATCTGCGGTGTTCGATCAATGGACGGCAATTGCATTTTGGTTTGGGCTTTTGGCCCCCTCCAGTTACTTTTCTTCGTAGACGTACGTTTCTTAACGGCAGATTTAGACGGTAATTTAGGCCTATTTTTAAAAATAATGAAAAAAGTTCATTCATCCAGCAAAAAAGCGCCTGGATGCACAAAAATAGTGCACCCAGGCGCTTTGGGCATCCCGGCGGGCGGGTTGCCCCTTTCGTCCAAGGCGGGTCTCAGTCCCCCAGCAAGGACAAATCGCGCACCGCGCCCTTGTCGGCCGACATCACCAGCTTGGCATAGGCCTTGAGCGCGGCAGACACCTTGCGGGGGCGGGGCTGCGCAGGCTTCCAACCCAGCTTGTCCTGCTCAACACGGCGCTTGGCCAGCTCGTCGTCCGACACCAGCACGTTGATGCTGCGATTGGGAATGTCAATGCGGATACGGTCGCCATTGCGCACCAGGCCAATCGCACCGCCCGCAGCCGCTTCAGGCGACGCGTGGCCGATGGACAGGCCTGAGGTGCCGCCCGAGAAGCGGCCGTCGGTCAGCAGCGCGCAGGCTTTGCCCAGCCCCTTGGATTTGATGTAGCTGGTGGGGTACAGCATTTCCTGCATGCCGGGGCCGCCTTTGGGGCCTTCGTAGCGCACGATGACCACGTCACCGGCCACTACCTTGTCCGCCAGGATGCTGGCCACGGCTTCGTCTTGGGACTCCACCACATGAGCGGGGCCTTCAAACACCAGGAGGCTATCGTCCACGCCGGCGGTCTTGACCACGCACCCGTTGAGCGCAATGTTGCCGACCAGCACGGCCAAGCCACCTTCTTTGCTGAAAGCATGCTCAACAGAGCGAATGCAGCCCTCGGATCGGTCGGTGTCCAGGCTGGGCCAGCGTGCAGCCTGGCTGAACGCCACCTGGGTAGGAATGCCGCCGGGGCCTGCCATGTAGAAGGTCTTGACCGCATCCGACGGATTGCGGGCAATGTCCCACTGATCCAGCGCGTCCTTCATGGTCTTACTGTGCACGGTAGGCACGTCGGTGTGCAAGCGGCCGGCGCGGTCCAACTCGCCCAGAATGCCCATGATGCCGCCTGCGCGGTGTACGTCTTCAATGTGGTACTTGTTGGTGTTGGGAGCCACCTTGCACAGCTGCGGCACGATCTTGGACATGCGGTCGATGTCGGCCACGGTGAAGTCAATTTCCGCCTCTTGCGCAATCGCCAGAATGTGCAGGATGGTGTTGGTGGAACCGCCCATGGCAATATCCAGCGCAATCGCGTTTTCAAACGCCTTGAAACCCATGGAGCGCGGCAAGATGCTGGCGTCATCCTCTTCGTAGTAACGCTTGCAGAGTTCTACGGCCAGATGGCCGGCGCGCTTGAACAAGGCTTCGCGGTCCGCGTGCGTGGCCACCACCGTGCC
>JAVBYK010000513.1 GCA_030824095.1 bacterium | reverse complement strand
ACGCCCAGGCCAATGGCGGCGGCCTTCTTCTCCCACTGCTTGATCAGTTTCACGGCAGTGGCGGTGCTGCCATTGGTTCCGACACGCCGCACATGCAGCTTTTCGCCGAGGAATTCGGTCACAAAATCGAAATCCTGGCTGCTCGATCCCAGGCTGATACTGACAACGTGTTTCATGGTGGTGGGCACAGACAAAGCTTGAACACGGCCCATTCTTTCACCGAATCACCAAAGTCCATAGCAATTGGCACAAGAAAGGGCTTTAAGCCCTCACTTGCCCCTCAGGCAGCAGCGCGCTTCACCGGAATCAGAAACCACGCAAAGGCCAGCACCTGTGCCACCAGCAGCGCCGAGAGCGTGGCCCGAAAGGCCTCCGCCCGGGCCATGCCGCCGCTGGCAAAGGCATCCACCGCCGCGCCAATGCCCCACTGCAGCACAAACGCGCCCACAAACACCAACAGGTTCAGAGCCGTGTTGACCCGCCCCGACAGCGCCACCGGGAAGGACGCCGCCAACTGCGAATAGGCGATATTGCCCAGGCTGAACGACAGACCCAGCAAAGGCCACAGCCAGTTGGGCGGCGCCAGGTTCAGAATGATGGCCAGCTCCACCACCAGCGCCAGCCCCATGCCACCGGTCAGCAGCATCATGGGCGTGATGCCCCTGCGGGACAACCACACGGAGCAGGTGGCCACGAACAGAAACCCCGCCAGCATGGCCAGCGACAGTAGCAACAGCAACCCGGCCGCATCCGCACGCGAAGCGCCATTCACCTCGATCAGCCACGGCACGGCCCACAGACCCTGGATAGCCATGAAGCCCCCCACCGTCAGGCTACCCTGGGGCGCAAAGCGCCAGAACACCCGGTTGCCATAAATACCACCCAGCGTGCGCAGCTGTTGGACCAAGGTTTCGCGCTGGCTACCCAGGGGCTGCTCAGGAACCGTCATCAAAATGCCGGCGGTAGCCACCAGCAGTGCCGCCACGACAAAGAACACGCCCCGCCAGCCCAACAGTGGCAGTGCTGCCTCCACCGGCACACTGGCGGTGAGCGCGCCCAGGCCACCGGCCACCATGATGGTGGCTGTCAGTGACGGCTGGCGCTCGGCCGGAAACCATTGGCTGAAGGCCTTGAAGCTGGCCATCAGGCAGGCCGACACACCCAGCCCAATCAGCGCGCGCGCAACCGCCAGCGCCGACAAGGAGGTGCCCACGGCAAACAGCGCGCACCCGCCGGCCGCAACCAGCAACAGGGCTGCCTCCACCCGACGCGGGCCGAAGCGGTCCAGCAACAAGCCCAGCGGCAACTGGAACAGGCCAAAGGCCAGAAAATAGGCCGAAGTCAGCAGGCCCAGTCCGGCCGCCGTGATGCCCAGCTCCTGCATCAGCTCGGGCGCAATCACCGCATTGACGCTGCGCAGACCGTAGGACAGGAAATAGCCGGCTGCATAGGCCGGCACCAGGCGAAACCAAAGGCGCAAGTGCGAGTTCATCGGCAGCATTGTCGCGGATACCCGCCGGAAAATGGCGTCACGCCCGCGCCAGCTCAATCCAGAAACGGCTGCCCTTGCCCACCTCGCTGGACACGTCCACGGTGCCTTCCATCAGCCCCGCAATGCGCCGTGAGAGGCTCAGGCCTATGCCCGTTCCTTCCACGCCCGATGCGTGCGCGTCCAGCCGGTTGAACGGCTGAAACAGCTCGCCGATGCGCTCAGGCGCAATGCCGGCACCGGTGTCTGCCACCACCAGGCGCAACCGGTGTTCCCCGTGCGGCTCCACCGTCACCGTCACGCTGCCGCCTTCGCGGTTGTATTTGATGGCGTTGGACAACAGGTTCAGCAGCACCTGGCGCAGCCGGGTCCGGTCCGCCCACACCTGGGCCGCAATCTGGGGGTGCCAGGTGATGGCGATGCGGTTGCTGGCGGCCAGCGAGGCGAGTTGGTGCAGGCACTCCTGTACGACGGGGTCTACCTCCACGGCCTCTATAGAGACCACCAGGACACCCGCTTCCACCTTGGCCAGGTCCAGCATGTCCTTGACCAGTTGCAGCAGGTGGTAGCCCGCCGCCAGAATCTCGCGCACCTGCTCGCGCTGGGCGGCTGGCACACCCGAGTCGTGGTCCATGATCTGGGCGAACCCCAGGATGGAGTTCAGGGGCGTGCGAAGCTCATGGCTCATGCTGGTCAGGAAATTGGATTTGGCCTGGTTGGCCCGCTGCGCCTCGTCACGCGCCCGTTGCAGTTCCCGATTGGCCTCCTCCAAGTCCAACTGCGCCAGCTTGACCGCGGTGATGTCGGACACCACGGCGAAGAATCCCTGCACCTGCCCGTCTCGCCAATCCGGAAAGTAGTGCGCCAGGGTGTATCCAACGGAACCGTCGGCCTTCACCAGGGATCGCTCGAAATGCTGCGCCTGACCATCCAGCGCCGCACGGATGTAGGCCTCGTTCCTGCCAAACACATCGGGGCCCAGCAGCTCCCGCAAACCCATGTTGCTCATCTCCTGGGTTGTCTTGCCAAACCATTCCCGATAGCCCGCATTGGCAAACTGGCAGCGCAGATCGCGCGACCAATAGCCCACCATGCCCGGAATCACATCCACCAACTTGCTGATGAACGCATTGCTGGTGCGCAGCAGGGTTTCCGCCTGCACACGCTGCGTGATGTCGCTGTGGCTCACCACGGCGCCGCCCCACGCCGAGCCTTCCAGCGGCGTCACGCTCATGCTGAACCAGCGCTCCTGCTGCGGCGAGTGGCAGGGGTATTCCAGCTCGTAGCGGCTTTGCCGCCCGGCCAGCACCGCCCGGATGCCGGCGCACGCCTCGCCCGCTTCCCCGGACGGAAGACCGTCGTTGCCACGGCAAATGGACAGGTAGTTGGCCCCCACGCCGGTCCCCTCTGCAGGCTGTCCAGTACGACCACTGTTTTCCACGGAGAATCGCAGCCAGGCCTCGTTCACCCCCCGGATCACCCCCGCGCGATCCAACACCGCAATTTCCGCGGCGACCGAATTCAGAATCCCCCGTTGCAGGGCATCGCTCTCGCGCATGCGCGCCTCCCGGTCCCCCAGCTGGGCAATGAGCCGGTTGAAGCTGCCAATCAACTGGCCTACTTCGTCGTTGCGGGTGATCGCCAGTGCCTGCGGCGCGTGGTCCGCCTCGGCCAGAGCGCCCAGGGTGTGAGCCGCCTCCAGCAAGGGATACAACTCGCGCCGCAACAGCAACCAGGTGAGCAGGCCCGCCAGTATCGTCAGCACCCCGGTGGCAACCACCACCCGCCGCTGCATGGCGCGAATCGGCTCAAACGCCTCATCGGTTGCCATGCTGACCACAATCGCCCAATCGGCAAGTGGCAGATGCTTGACCGACGCCAGCACCTCCTGCCCGGCCGGGTTGCGCAACACCTGCGTCCCCTCGAAGCCACCCACAAACCGGTCGATGGCCGGACTCACGCCCGCTGCCGGCAGCGGCTGCATGATGCGGCTCTTGTCGGTGGCGGTGATGTTCAGCCGCCACTTGGGTGATGCAATAAAGAAACCGCCGGTGGCGCCGTACCGGGTGTCGGTGATCTTGTCCAGGAAGTTGGGCTTACCCAGGTTGGTCACGCCATACACGGCGCCCACCACGTCTCCGAGCGCATTGCGAATAGGCACCGTCATGCCGAAAATCGGCGCCTTCAGCACACGCCCCACAACCGGCCGGCCAACCGTTGACTTGCCCAGCGCCAGCGCCGCAGCCACGGTATCCTCGTCGCGGTAGTTGATGCCGGTTCGCCCCAGCGCGTGCGGCACATCGGCCAGAGCCGTGCCGTCGGCACCCAGAATCAGGATGCCGCCATTGAAAAACCGCTGCGTGAAGGGACTGCGCTCCAACAGTGCCTGCAGCGCCGCCGCATCCGCAAGGGCGCCCTGTCCTGCGTCCGCTGCCAGGGTGTCCAACGCAGCAAAGCGATCCTCCAATTCATCACGAATCTGTGCCCCCAACAGCTCTGCCGTGGAGCGCTGCTTCTCGCCCAGCAGGGCCTCCAGATCCGCGCGCAACTCCCGCGCGGCAAAGAAAGACAGCGACCAGATGCTCACCAGAAACACCGCCAGCGTGAACAGCGTCACGCGGGCTTTGACCGAGTGCCACGGCGAAAAATCAAATTTCATAGCACTACATTTATATTCAACGAGGGCTGGCGGGCAATTTTGATGTTACACCGCCAGCGCGGAGCCTACGTGGAGAAGACCTGTACCGCCGCTACCAGGCGCTGGGCCTGTTCACCCATGCCGATAGCCGAAGCCGAGCTTTGCTCCACCATGGCCGCATTCTGCTGCGTCATCTCATCGAGCTGCGCCACCGCCTGCCCCACCTGCGAGATGCCCAGTGACTGCTCCTTGGAGGCCGTCGTGATTTCGGCGATCAGGGTGTTGACCTGGCGCACCTGGCTGACCACCTCGTCCATGGTCTGGCCAGCCTGCGACACCAGGCGGGAGCCGCTCTCCACGTTGGACACCGAGGTGTTGATCAACTCCTTGATCTCCTTGGCCGCCGCTGCCGAACGCCCCGCCAGGCTGCGCACCTCGGTGGCCACCACGGCAAATCCCCGGCCCTGTTCGCCGGCCCGGGCTGCCTCCACCGCGGCATTCAGGGCCAGGATATTCGTCTGGAAGGCAATGCCATCAATGACGCCAATGATGTCGGCAATCTTGCGGCTCGATTGGGAAATCTGCTCCATGGTGGAAACCACATGGCCCATGGCCTGGCTGCCCTGCAGGGCCACATCGCTGGCGGCCTGCGCGACCTGACTGGCCTGCTGCGCGGTATCGGAGTTCTGCCGCACCGAGGCGGTCTGCTGCTCCATGGCCGCAGCGGTTTGCTCCAGGTTGGAGGCGGTTTGCTCGGTCCGGCTGGACAGGTCCAGGGTCGCGGACGCAATCTCCATGCTCGCCACCTGCACCCCGGCTGCCTGTTCGTGCACATCGGCCACCAGCGACTGCAGGTTCAGCCCGGCCTGGTTGATGGCCCGTGCAATCAGCCCGATCTCGTCACAACGGTCCAGCTCCAGATCCTTGCCAGGCTCACCGCTGGCCACCTGCTGCGCCACACCCAGAATGCGCACCAGCGGCGCGCTGATCTGCGCCTCGATGAACCAGTCCGCCAGCAGCAGACCCAGCACCGCGACGACTCCCATCATCCACAACGCCGGCCCACCCACACCCGACAGCAGCAGGGTCGCCAACAAGGCCACTCCCAGGCCCAGCAGTGGCAGGCGCACGCGCCAGGCGGCGGGCAACAGCTGCAGCGCGCTGGCCCAGCGCATGAGTCCGGTGCGAACGATCAGCCCGCGGTGAAAGGCCAGTCCGGCAGCGCCACCGTTCTTGAAGCGCGCATACAGCTTTTCCGCACCCGCCACCGCAGCGCGCGACGGCTTGGTGCGCACCGACAGATAGCCGGTGAGCTGGCCGTTGCGGCGCATCGGTGCCGCATTGGCACAGACCCAGTAGTGGTCACCGTTCTTGCGCCGGTTCTTGACCAGCGCGCGCCAGGATTGACCCTCTTTCAGGCTGCGCCACATGTCGGCAAAGGCCTCCACCGGCATGTCCGGATGGCGCACCATGTTGTGGGGCTGCCCCAGCAGCTCGTCCATTTCATAGCCGCTGGTGCGCACGAACGCCGCATTGGCGTAATTGATGTGGCTGTTGGTATCGGTGGTGGAGAGCAGCGTCTCCGTATCGGGAAACTGGTACTCGTTCTGGCTGACGGGGTGATTGGTGCGCATGTGATTCTCTTAAACGGTGAAGAAAGCTAGGGCTTGGGCGAACCAGTCGGGGCCAAGCGGTGACGCACGCACACGGCACGGGTGTTGTGTCGCATTTGTCGGTACTCAGCCAGTCAGGCGTTTACACGCAAGTCGCGGGCCAGCTTGGGATGCCGGTGTTTCCCTAAAAAGTGGTCCAGTCGTCATCACCACCGGCCGCAGGGGCCGGATGGATCGCGGGCCTGGGGGCTGGTGCCAGTGCGGTGGACTTGGCGCGCGCAGCCGTGGCCGGCTTGGCTGCGCCCGCACGCTTTTCCACACCGAGATACGGTGCCTTGGCGGGTGTGCTGGAGCGCAGCTTGGCGGCCACCGGCGTGGAACTCTGCGCCGCCGGCGCATGCGCAGCCGACAGCTTGAACACCGCCACGGTGCCAACCAGCTCCTGGGCCTGCGCCTTCAGGCTGCTGGCGGCGGCGGCCATTTCTTCCACCAGCGCGGCGTTCTGCTGCGTGACCTGGTCCATCTGGGTCACGGCCTCGCCCACCTGGGCCACACCCTGGCTCTGCTCGGTGCTGGCGGCACTGATCTCGCCCATCAGATCGGTCACGCGGCGGATGCTGCTCACCACTTCACCCATGGTCACACCGGCCTGGTCCACCAGGGTCGTGCCCTGCTCGACCCGCTCCACACTGGCGTTGATCAGGCTCTTGATTTCCTTGGCCGCTTCGGCCGAGCGACCGGCCAGGCTGCGCACCTCGCTGGCCACCACGGCAAAGCCCCGGCCTTGTTCGCCGGCGCGAGCGGCCTCCACCGCCGCATTCAAGGCCAGAATATTCGTCTGGAAGGCAATGCCGTCAATGACGCTGATGATGTCCGAAATCTTGCGCGAGGACTCGTTGATGCCCTTCATGGTCTGCACCACCTGCGCCACCACTTCGCCCCCTTGCACGGCGGTGCTGCTGGCGCTCACGGCCAGCTGGTTGGCCTGGCGGGCACTGTCAGCGTTCTGTTTGACGGTGGCGCTGAGCTGCTCCATGGAGGCAGCCGTCTGCTCCAGGGCACTGGCCTGGGATTCGGTGCGGGACGACAGATCGTGGTTGCCCGACGCAATCTCGGCACTGGCTGTGGCCACACCTTCGGAGCCCTGGCGCACACTGGCCACCACACGCGACAAGGATGTCTGCATCTCGGCCAGCGAAGCCAGCAGGGGGCTGAATTCATCCTGTGCGTCGTCGCGCACCGGCTCGGTCAGGTTGCCGTCGCGCACCCGTTGCGCCACCTGCTGGGACTGTGCGGCACGCCGGCGCAACAGACCGGCGATGTACCACGAGAAGGCCAGCAAACCCAAGGCAACCACCACCACCAGCGCCGAGAGCTGGGTTCGGATGGACTGGCTTTCCGACTGGATGACGTTCAACTCCCGGTCCAGCGCGGCGCTCTGGCGTGCTTTCTCGGCGTCCAGCGCCACCAGCAGCAGGTTGCGCGCAGGAATCGTCTTGGCCACCAGATAGTCAAAGGCCTCGTCTTTCTTGCCCTCCTGAATCAGTCGGATGTTCTCGGCGCCCAGTTCCCAGAACTGGCTCACCAGCGGATTGATCTTGTCCAGCGCCTCACGGCCAGCGGGTGTGAAGACGTTCTTGCTGAACTCCTGCATCGCCTCCTCAATCAGCTTGCGCTTGGCGCCAATGTCAGCGAGCGTGGTGGCCAGGTCAGCCGGCGTTCTGACCAGAATGGCATGGCGGATTTGCAGTGATACCCGGGTCACATTGAGCTCCACCGAAGCAATGCGCGTCAACTGCGGTGTGCGTTGCTGTCCCACCTGAGCCGCCAAGGCGACGACACGATCCAGCGCAAACCAACTGGTGATTGCCACACCGGCCAGCGCCGCAATCAGCAAAAAAGAGACCAGATAGAGGCGCTTGCCAATTCCAAAATGGGAGAAGAGATGCATAAAACGTCCTGAGGTCAATGGGAAAGGGAGTGTTGCGGCAGGGGCGCGAGCGATGCAGCACCGGCAAACCGGGCGGCTTGCCGGCGCACCAGTTCAACCGCCTCGGGGAATTCCGTGGATTTGTCAAAGAACCAGTGCGCACCGGCCTGCAGGCACTGGCTGCGGCTGAAGGCGCTGGCATAGTTGGTCAGGACGGCGATCTGCATCGCCGGTGCCAGCACCAGCAGCGCGGGCAGGATGCGCAGGGCATTGCCATCGGGCAGCTGCAAATCCAGCAACACCAACTGAGGCTGGACCCGTTGCACACACTCCAGCGTCTGCGCCAGCGTGCCCGCGGTGTGCACCGGTCCCAGGCTGGCAATGCCCTCCAGCAGGCCCAGCAGGCGGGAGCGGATCAGCTCCGAATCATCAACAACCAACAGTGCCAAAGTCATGCGCTGATGGTGCCCGGGGCGGCAGCGCCGCACCATAGTCCATTGCTGGTTCTGCTGTCAGGAAATTCTGACCCCGGCGCTGCGCTCGCGCCAAAGAGTTTCAAGCCAAACAGGCCATCAGCCCTCGTGGAATGGACCTATGTAGCTATCAAAATACTAGCAAATCGACTACCCCAGCAGATGGTGCTGCATGGCGTAGCGCATCAGGTCCGCCATATTGCTCAGGTTCAGTTTCTCCAGCAGCCGCTGCTTGTGGGTGCTGACGGTCTTGTTGCTGATGGCCAACTGCGTGGCGATCTCGTTGACGCTGTGGCCCGCAGTCAGCAGGCGAAACACCTGCAGCTCGCGCTCGGACAACAGGGTATGGGGCGGCTGCCCGCCGCTGGTGCCCACGTCAAACACCATGCGCTCGGCCAGCTCGGGGGCCACGTATTTGCCGTGGGCCGCCACCTTGCGGATCGCCGCCAGCAGGATGTCGGGCTCGCAGTCCTTGGTGATGTAGCCATCGGCCCCGGCCTTGAGCACGCGCGCCGCCAGATGCGCCTCGTTGTGCATGCTCAGCACCAGCACCGGCAGCTCGGGTCGGTGCGCCTTGACGCGCTGGATCAGGTCCGCCCCGCTGATGCCGGGCATGTTCAGGTCCAGCAGCAGCAGATCCATCCCACCCTCACGCACCCGCTCCAGCACCTCGGCACCGTTGATGGCCTCGCCCACCACCGCCAGATCGGGCATCAGGGCAAAGATCTGCTTCAGGCCGCTGCGCACGATGGCATGGTCCTCGGCAATCAGCAGGCGAATCATGGCGCTTCCTCCGTGTGCGTGGCATCCAGCGGAACCGTCACCGCCACCACCACCCCCTCGCCCGGCGTGCTGACAATGTCCACGTGGCCGCCCAGCGCCAGCGCCCGCTCGCGCATGCCCAGGAGACCGAAGGACCGGGTCCGTGACACGGCCGACGGATCAAAGCCCTGCCCGTTGTCCCGCACCTCCACCCCCAACGCATCACCGGAGCACCCCAGCGTGACGGCGACACGGGTGGCTTTGGCGTAGCGCATGGCGTTGGTCAGGGACTCCTGCACGATGCGAAACACCGCCACAGTGCGCGTCTCGTCCAGGTCCAGAGTGTCCAACCGGGTGTGGAATACGCAGTCCATACCGCTGTGCTGTGCAAACTCGGCGCACAGGTTCTCCAGCGCCGGAATCAGGCCCATGTCCAGCGCGGTGGGTCGCAGGTTGGCCACCACATTGCGCACGCCCTGGATGGCGCGGTCCAGCAGGCCCTTCATGTCCAGTACCTTGGCATTCAGGGCGGGATCGAGGGTGCCAAAGCGCATGTCCAGCAGGGACAGGTCCATGCGCAGCGCGGTCAGGATCTGGCCCAGCTCGTCGTGCACCTCGCGGGCCAGGTGCTTGTGCTCCTCCTCGCGGTTGGATTCGTTCTGCGCCACCAGGGCGCGCAACTGCTGGCGGTACTCCGCCAGGGCCAGATCGGCCTTGTGGCGCTCGGTCACATCGCGCACCACGGCCATGGTCAGCGCACCATAGGGGGTCTGCAGGGGGCTGCGGTTGATGTCGGCCGGAAATTCGCTGCCGTCGTGGCGCAGGCAGGGCAGGCTGCTGCCCACCGCCGGGTGGTGGGGCACCAGCATGCGCACCGGGCGCCCGATCAGCGCTTCACGGCGGTAGCCAAACATCTGCTCGGCCCGGCGATTGACGCGCATGATGCCGTCCTGCGCATCCGACAGGATGATGGCATCCGGTGCAAACTCCATCACGTCCCGGAACATGCCCTCCAGACTGCGGCGCTGGCTGTCCAGGGCCAGGTGCATCTTGACCCGCGCCAGCACCACCGGCAGGCTGATGGGCTTGGTCATGTAGTCCGCCGCACCCAGCGCAAAGCAGCGGGATTCAGCCTCCACGTCGTCCCGCCCGGTGACGAAGATCACCGGAATCTGCCGGGTGGACTCCATCTCCTTGAGCCGCTGGCACACGGCAAATCCGTCCATGCCGGGCATCATCAGATCCAGCAGGATCAGGGTTGGCACGGCGGTCTGGGCCACCTGCAACGCGGTCTCGCCGTCCGTGGCAGCGCAGACCGCATAGCCGGCCGGCTCCAGAATGGCGCGCAGCAGCTTGATGTTCTGGGGTCCATCATCGACGACGAGTATCAACGGCTTGGAATCCATGGTGCGACACAACAGTTTGAACGTCCATTATCAGGCGGGGCGCGTCGCCAGAACCGGCGCCTGGAGCGAGCTATAAAATTCATAGTAATGAAAACCGAACTCACCACCCACGACACCACCCGCATCGACGACACCCGCATCAGCGCGGTGCGGCCCCTGATCACCCCGGCCCTGCTGGAAGAAAAGCTGCCCGTGCCCGATGCCGCCCAGGCCCTGGTCGAGGCCAGCCGCGCTGCCATCTCCAAAGTGCTGCATGGCCAGGACGACCGCCTGATCGTGGTGGTGGGCCCTTGCTCCATCCACGACCACGACCAGGCCATGGACTACGCACGGCAACTGCAAGTGCAGGCCGACACGTTGAAGGACGACCTGCTGGTGGTGATGCGCGTGTACTTCGAAAAACCCCGCACCACCGTGGGCTGGAAGGGCTACATCAACGACCCGCACCTGGACGACAGCTTTGCCATCAACGAGGGGCTGGAAATGGCGCGAAGGCTGCTGCTCGACGTGCTGGCACTGGGCCTGCCGGTGGGCACGGAATTCCTGGACCTGCTGTCGCCGCAGTTCATCAGCGAACTGGTGAGCTGGGGTGCCATCGGCGCACGCACCACCGAGAGCCAGAGCCACCGCCAGCTGGCCAGCGGCCTGTCGTGCCCGGTCGGCTTCAAGAACGGCACCGACGGCGGCATCAAGGTTGCCACCGACGCCATCCAGGCCGCCCAGGCACCGCACGCCTTCATGGGCATGACCAAGATGGGCCAGGCCGCGATTTTCGAGACCCGCGGCAACAACGACTGCCACGTCATCCTGCGCGGCGGCAAGGCGCCGAACTACTCCGCTGCCGACGTGGACGCCGCCTGCGCCCTGCTCAAGGCCGCCGGCCTGCGCGAGCAGGTCATGATTGACGTGAGCCACGCCAACAGCAGCAAGCAGCACGCGCGCCAGATCGTCGTCTCCGGCGAAGTGGCAGAGCAGATTGCCCAGGGTGACCAGCGCATCACCGGCATCATGATCGAGAGCCACCTGCAGGAAGGCCGCCAGGACATCAAGCCCGGCACGCCCCTGAAGCCCGGCGTCTCGGTGACCGACGCCTGCATCAGCATGGAGCAGACGATTCCGGTGCTGCAGCAGCTGGCGGCAGCGGTCAAGGCCCGTAGAGCACGCTAGCCCTCGTGGAATATGCGTAGCACGCTACCAAATTGATAGCAATGAAACTCTGCATCCTCGACAACGACATCCTTGAAGGCCAGCTGGGCGAGACCTATTCCAGCTTTGGCGCGATGTTCATCCGCCTGTTTCGCGGCGTCGGTGTGGACTGGACCATGGAGGTCTTCAACACCCAGCACGGCCAGTACCCGGACTCGTTTGACGACTATGACGCCGTGTTGCTGACCGGCAGCCGGGCCGACTCGTTCTCCGATGAGCCCTGGGTGGTGGAGTTGCGCAAGCGCGTGACAGAGCTGCTGCGCCAGAAAAAGAAGATGATCGGTGTGTGCTTTGGCCACCAGTTGATTGCCCTGTGCCTGGGCGCCCCGGTGGGTCGCGCGCCGCAGGGCTGGGGCGCCGGGCGCATGACCTATGACTGGCACCGCCCGGACCTGCCGCACTCGGCAGACCGCACCCAGATTGCGCTGCTGGCCAGCCACCAGGACCAGGTGTTTGAACTGCCGCCCGGCGCCACGCTGGTGGCCAGCAGCGACTTCTGCCCGGTGGCGGCCTTCACCGTGGGCCAGGAAGTGTTTTGCATCCAGCCGCATCCCGAGTTTGAGGAATCCTTGAGCGCCCACCTGATGGACAAGCGCCGCGAACTGCTGGGCGAAGACAAATACCACGCCAGCCGGGCCAGCCTGGCCCATGGCCACGAGGGCGAACACATCGCCCGCATGGTGGTGGCCTTCCTGGAAACCCCCGCTCCGCTCAGCGCTGCGGTCTGAGAACTTCCGCCACCGTTTCTGCATCCAGCGAGCGCGCCGCGCCAAAGCCGGCCACCTGCCGCGCGCCCTGCACGGCAATCCCCACAAACATGAAGTCGCCCAGCTCGGTCATCGGCTGGGCGTCGGGAAAGCGCGCCAGATAGGCATCGCGGGCCTGCGACCACTCTGCACTGCCCCTTGGCAGCACCGTGGCCAGCCCCTCCAGCGTGACCCTTGGGAGCGCATGCACCGGCTCACCCGCCACCTCGGCCTGCATCACCAGCAACGATACCTGGGGCGTGGCCTGCAGGTTGCGGCTGTGGGCGGCCAGGCCGCTGACGTGGATCACCACCTGGGCCGACATGGTCTCCACGGCAAATGGCACCATGGACACAAAAGGAAAACCGTCGGCGCCCAGCGTGCCCAGGGCGGCAACGCGCTGGCGGGTCAACAGGCTGCGCAGGGCGTGGGTCAGGCGGGGTTCATGCGACATGGCGCAATGGTAAGGGGAGAAGAAAGACCGGCCCCGCAGGCGGTGGGTGCGCCCGGGGGTTTGGCTTCGCAATGCGGGCCCTCGTGAGGCCGGCCTGCACAACAGCGGGAGGAGAAAACCGTGTTGCGGGTCCTGCGGTAACAGAGGACTCCAGTGTAGGCCGCACCAGCCGGCAGATGATTGCGTTATTGCCCACAAAATTTTGTTTTTTGGCATACTGTGTCCAAATTCAATTGCATATTGGCATAAACATGAAAATTGACCGTTACGACCAGCAAATCCTGGAAATCCTGCAGCAGGACGGCCGCATCAACAACCAGGACCTGGCCGACAAGATCGGCCTCTCACCCTCGCCCTGCCTGCGCCGGGTGCGCGCGCTGGAGGAGGCCGGCCTGATCGTCGGCTACCGTGCACTGCTGGACGCCAAGAAACTAGGCCTGACGCTGATGGCGCTGATCCACATCTCCATGGACCTGCACACGCCCGAGCGCTTTGCCAATTTCGAGGCCGCAGTGGGCCTGCTGCCCGAGGTGCTGGAGTGCCTCTTGATCACCGGCCAGGACGCCGACTACCAGCTCAAGGTGGCCGTGCGCGACATGGACCACTACCAGGCCCTGTTGCTGGACAAGCTGACGCGCATCGAAGGTGTGACCGGCGTGCACTCCAGCTTTGTGCTGCGCCAGGTGGTCTCCAAGACCGCCCTAGCCCTGTCCACCGGCACCCACTAGGCGCCCCACCATGTGCCTGATCACCTGGAACTGGCAACCCGGCAGCGCCACCCCGCTGCTGCTGCTGTCCAACCGTGACGAGTTCTATGCCCGCGCCGCCCAGCCCCTGCACTGGTGGGGGGCTTCGGGGGAACAGGCCGGCACGGTGCCCCGCGTGCTGGCCGGCAAGGATCTGCAGGCCGGCGGCACCTGGCTGGGCGTCAGCCGCAGCGGCCGCCTGGCCGCCCTGACCAATGTGCGCAGCGGCGAGCCCCAGCGCACCGATACCCCATCACGTGGCGAACTGGTGGCCGCCTTCCTGCAAAGTGATGCCCCGGCGGAAGACTTCCTGCAGCAACTGATCCCCATGGCCGCTGACTACAACCCCTTCAACCTGCTGGTCTGTGACGGCCGGCACTTGCTGGGCCTGCACAGCCGCACGGCAGAGGTCCAGACCATGCCCGTTGGCATCGGCGGCGTCTCCAATGCGGCCTTCCACACACCCTGGCCCAAACTCAGCCGACTGCGCCAGCGGCTGCAGACGCAGATTGACCGGGCGCAGACCCGCGCGGAGCAACTGCTACCCCTGCTGCACGACCGCAGCCTGGCGGCCGATGCACAACTGCCGGATACCGGTGTGCCGCGGGAGCTGGAACGGGCACTGTCGGCCACCTTCATTGCCACACCGGGCTA
>JAVBYK010000364.1 GCA_030824095.1 bacterium | reverse complement strand
CGACTCGTTGCCTGGCTCATGGGGCCTGTGGGCATGGCGCAGGAAGCGATTACGCGGTTCATGGCGCGGCAGGTAGCGGGCCAGTTCGGTCAGGGCGGTTTCGTAGACACCCCGTTTGAACTCGACGACCGCGTCCAGTGGAACCCAATAGTCGTTCCAACGCCAGGCATCGAATTCAGGATGGTCGGTGGCACGCAGGTTCAAGTCCCAGTCATGCCCCAGCAGTTTGAGCAGGAACCAGATCTGCTTCTGGCCCTTGTAGTGGCCGCGCGCGTCGCGGCGAATGTAACGATCCGGCACCTCATAGCGCAACCAGTCACGGGTACGGGCAACAATGCTGACATGCTCCGGATGGAGCCCCACTTCCTCGTGCAATTCACGGATCATGGCCTGCTCAGGGGTTTCTCCCCGATCAATGCCACCCTGCGGAAACTGCCAGGAATGGGTGCGTATGCGTTTGCCCCAAAATACCTGATTTTTCTGGTTGAGCAGGATGATGCCGACATTGGGCCGAAAGCCGTCCCGGTCAAGCATAATCAAACCCCAATTTTTAAACTTCGTTCATTATGCACAGCAACTGCCGTGTATCAAGTAGCGAAGTCCCCAGAAGTTCCGCGAGTGACCCCATGAAAGCATCCCAATTTCTCATTTCCACCCTGAAAGAGGCGCCCGCCGATGCCGAAGTGGCCAGCCACAAGCTGATGACACGCGCCGGCATGATCAAAAAACTGGGCGCCGGCATCTACACCTATATGCCCATGGGACTGCGGGTGATCCGCAAGGTGGAAGCCATTGTCCGTGAGGAAATGAACCGCGCAGGCTCCGTCGAGCTGACCATGCCAGTGATCCAGCCGGCCGAGCTGTGGCAGGAGACCGGCCGCTTCACCACCAATGGCCCCGAGCTGCTGCGGATCAAGGACCGCCATGACCGCGACTATGTGGTGCAACCGACCAGCGAGGAAGTGATCACTGACATTGCCCGCCAGGAAATCAAGAGCTACAAGCAGTTGCCAAAGAATCTGTACCAGATCCAGACCAAGTTCCGCGACGAACGCCGCCCCCGCTTTGGCCTGATGCGCGGTCGCGAGTTCATCATGAAGGACGCCTACAGCTTCGACCGCGACCAGGATGCCGCCAAGGCCAGTTACCAGGTCATGGCCGGCGCCTACCGCAAAATTTTTGACCGCTTTGGCCTGCGCTACCGCGCCGTGGCGGCCGACAGCGGCGCCATTGGCGGCGATTTGAGCGAGGAATTCCAGGTCATCGCCGCCACGGGTGAAGACGCCATCATCTACTGCCCGACCAGCGACTACGCCGCCAACATCGAAAAGGCCGAGGCACTGGCGCCCACGACCCCACGCAGAGCTGCCACCCAGGCTTTGACCAAGACACCCACGCCGGGCAAGAGCACCTGCGAGGACGTCGCGGTCCTGCTGAATGTGCCGCTGGCGACGACCGTCAAGTCCCTGGTGCTGGCCACCGACACGCTGGACGACAAGGGCGTGGTCACCAAGACCCAGGTCTGGCTGCTGCTGCTGCGGGGCGACCACGATATGAACGAGGTCAAGGTCGGCAAACTGCCCGGTCTGGCCAACTTCCGCTTTGCGACCCTGGACGAAATCGAGCAGCACTTCGGTTGCAAGCCCGGTTACCTGGGTCCCATCGGCCTGAAGCAACCGCTGAAGATCGTGGCCGACCGTGAAGTGGCCGTCATGGCCGACTGGATCTGCGGCGCCAACGCCGAAGACTTCCACATGACTGGCGCCAACTGGGGCCGTGATCTGCCTGAGCCCGATCTGGTGGCAGATCTGCGCAATGTCGTGGCGGGCGACGCCTCGCCGGACGGCAAGGGCGTGCTGGCCATCGAGCGCGGCATCGAGGTCGGCCACGTGTTCTACCTGGGCACCAAGTACAGCAAGGCGATGAACGCAACGTTCCTGGACGTCAATGGCAAGCCCCAGTTCATGGAAATGGGCTGCTACGGCATCGGCATCACCCGCCTGCCGGCTGCGGCGATTGAGCAGAACCACGACGACAAGGGCATCATCTGGCCCGACGCGCTGGCACCCTTCACCGTGGTGTTGTGCCCGATCAGCCCGGACCGCTTCCCCGAGGTCAAGGCCGCCGCGGACGCGCTGTACGCCGAGCTGCTGGCCGCTGGCGTAGACGTGATACTGGATGACCGCTGCGAGCGCCCCGGTGCCATGTTTGCCGACTGGGAGCTGATCGGTGTGCCGCACCGCGTCACCATCGGCGACCGTGCCCTCAAGGAAGGCGTGGTGGAGTACCAGCACCGCCGTGATAGCGCCGCCACCAAGGTGGCCGTGGGCGAGATAGCCGCGCTGGTGCGATCCAAACTGGCGGCATGATCCCTGGGACGCCAGCCGGCATTACCCGCCGAAAGTGCCTCCTGCCCTCGTTGTTGGGGTTTGGGCTGCTATCGATTCAGGAGCATGCCTGGGCTGGCAGGCAAATTGAGGAGCCCCTCATTGACTCCGTACGCACGGCGCTGAGCAGTGCCGTGCGCAACGCAGCCCCGCCCATTCCGGAGTTCACCAATACCGAGTCACGTCTGCAGTATCTGCGTTGGCTGGGCGCCATGAGTGAGCGTCTGAAAAAGAAGAAGACGGCGCTCGAAACCCGCAAGGAGTTCCTGCAAACCGTCTGGTATGAAAGCAAGCGGGCCGGGCTGGACGTTGCGCTGGTGCTGGGTCTGATCCAGGTGGAAAGCAATTTCCGCAAGTACGCGGTGTCGGTGGTGGGTGCCAGGGGCTACATGCAGGTCATGCCGTTCTGGACCCGCACGCTGGGCAACGGTGATGCCGGGACGCTGTTTCACATGCAAACCAACCTGCGGTTTGGTTGCGTGATCCTGCGCCACTATCTGGACCGTGAGAACGGCAACCTGTTCATGGCCCTGGGCCGCTACAACGGCTCGCGTGGCAAGCCGCAATATCCCGACGCGGTGTTTGCGGCCCAGCGCCTGTGGGAATACAAACCCGCCTGATCAGGCCGCCGGTGTGCCCAGCGCCTGTTGCAGTTCACCGTTTTCGTACATCTCCATCATGATGTCGGAACCACCGATGAATTCCCCCTTGACGTAGAGCTGGGGAATGGTGGGCCAGTTGCTGTATTCCTTGATGCCGGCGCGGATGGCATCGTCTTCCAGCACATTGACGGTCTTGATGGCCTTGGGGTCTACGCCGCAGGCCTTGAGGATCTGGATGGCACGCCCGGAAAAGCCGCACTGCGGAAAGCTGGCGTTGCCCTTCATGAACAGCAGAACCTCGTTGTTCTTGACCAGCTCATCGATCCGTTGTTGTGTGTCGCTCATCGCAAAAAACTCCATTGATTGAGGCCCGATTGGCCCAGTACTTACCCTAGTCCGGCATTATCCCAGACCCTTCTGGCAGTGCGGCCTTGTGCAGTCCACAGGTCAAAACCTGACCCACATCAAGTGAGACTGGTATCTTCGGTGAGAGCATGCGAATATTGGCTCTTTCTGCACCCGTACCATGACCGAACCCGATATTGAGTTGCCCCACGACGTCTTGCTCAGCGACGACTTCGCGCACCATGCCCGGACGCCTGGAGAATGGCCAGCCCACGACACTGCACCGGTGCCGCTGGATGGCGGGCAGTCGGTGATCACGCCCATGCGCATGGGCGTGGTGCGCAGCATGGATGAACTCCATGCGCTGCTGGAACAAGGCAAGTTTCGGGTCCTCCCGCTGGAAAGCACCGGCCCCCTGGAACGCGGCGCGGGTCATGCCTGTCTGCTCGAGGCTTTTCGCATCCGCACCCAGCACCCCATCGATGATGCGGCCGAACTGGTTGCGCGATTGGTGGCCCAACTGGCGCTGAACGGGCACAACCAGAACGATGTGAACCATGCCATGCGGGTGGCCGAGGTGCTCAGCCATGTTCCCGTTGCCCTCCTGGGTGATTTCGAACCGGACACAACGGCCCTGGAATGTCTGCCGCTGGATATGGCTGCCCGGCTCAATATCCTGCCCCTGCTGCGCCACGGTGATGTGCTGATGGTCGCGCTGGCCGAGGCCCCGGACGCCGAGCAGCAGCATCTGCTGCGATTCGTCACCGAGTGCCGTCTGGTGGCCGTGCTGGCCAGCGCGGAAGATATCCATGTCGCGATCAGCCGCTGCTATGCGATGCACAGCGATGTCGATGATCTCGAAACCCTGGCCATCAGCGAGATGCAAACCGGCAGCGAGGAAGAGGAGCAGCGGGTCTGGAGCGAAGCCGAGCTGCTGGCGCGCCAGGCGCCGATCGTGCGGCTGGTCAGCAACATCCTCGCCGATGCGGTGAGCCGGCGCGCTTCGGACATCCACATCCGCCCGGGTCAGAAGCACTTTGATGTACTGTTCCGTGTCAATGGCACGCTGATTCCGGTGCGCCGCCTGCGCCGTGCACTGCTGCCTCCCGTCGTGGGGCGCATCAAAATTCTGGCCAGCATGAACAGCTCGGAGCACCGGCTTCCACAGGACGGACGCATCCGCATTACGGAAAACAGTTCCGGCATTGACCTGCGGATCTCCATCATTCCATCCCAGTTTGGTGAGAGCGTCGTCATCCGGGTGCTGGCGCGCACGGCCGACATGCGCAATCTGGATGCCATCGGCTTCGACCCGTCCGATCTGGCACGCCTGCGCGACCTGCTTCGGCGCAGCATGGGCATTGTGCTGGTGACCGGCCCCACCGGCTCCGGCAAGACCACCACGCTGTACGCCGCGCTGCAGGAGGTGGTCCGCCAGAACGTCAACATCATCACGGTGGAAGATCCAATCGAGTACGAACTGGAAAACGTGATCCAGATCCAGGTCAACCCCATCATCGATTTCAGCTTTCCCAAGGCTTTGCGCCACATCCTGCGCCATGACCCGGACGTGATCCTGATCGGCGAGATGCGCGACTACGAGACTGCCAAGATTGCCGTTGAGAGTGCACTCACCGGCCACCTGGTGTTCAGCACGCTGCACACCAACGATGCACCCAGTGCCTTGGTGCGTCTGATCGAAATGGGGGTGGAGCCGTATCTGATCCGCTCCGCCGTGATTGGTGTGCTGGCGCAGCGCCTGGTGCGCACGAACTGCCCGCATTGCCGCGAGGTGGAGCCGGTGGACACCCTGATGCGCACCAACCTGGATCTGGGGCCGGAAGAGGTGTTCTGGCGCGGCCGGGGCTGTGACCGCTGCCACGGCACCGGCTTTTCAGGGCGGCAGGCGATTTACGAATTGCTGGTCATGGACAAGCAGCTGGCCGAGCACGTGGATGTGGGCGTGTCGGCCGACGTGTACCGCGCCAGTGCCCTGTCCAGCCGCATGTTCAGTCTGCCAGCCAATGGCATCAAGCTGGCACGCACCGGAGTGGTGTCGCTGGCCGAAATCTACCGGGCCTGCATGTAGCCCAGGGGCGGCAGAGGAGGGCCTACAGCAGCCCGACCAGCTGGGCCGCCGGCCGGACGGCCTTGCCCTTGCCGAACATCAGGTGCTCCAGCACCACCAGCGCCACACAGGCCAGCACAAACACCGGCAGCTTGGCTGTGCTCCAGCGGTCCAGCTGCCACTGTTTTTCCAGCGTCAGCCACCAGTCGGCCGAGGTCCACAGGCGTAGCGCCTCGATGAAGCCGTCCCAGTCCGAGAAGATGATGCGCCCCAGGCCCAGATAGACCGGGATGTTGACCAACACCAGCAGGAGCCACTGGGCGTTCTGTGGATTCACCGGTGATCAGGCCTTTTTCAGGAAACAGGCCTTCAGCATGAAGCTGCCGCCATCCATCTTGCAGTCCACCTCGTGGTCGCCACCAACCAGGCGGATGCTCTTGACCTTGGTGCCCATCTTCAGCACGGTGGAAGAGCCCTTGACCTTGAGGTCCTTGATCAGCACCACGGCATCGCCATCCTGCAGGACCTGTCCGTTGGAATCCTTGACGACCGCATCGTCTTCATCGTCGGCAGTCGCCGTTGCGGCCATCGGCCACTCGTGGCCGCAGTCGGCGCAGACGAAGTTGGTGCCGTCGGGGTAGGTGTTTTCCAGTGTGCACTGGGGGCAGGCGGGGGAGTTTTGTGGCATGGGTGGTGTCGGAAAATGGCTACCAGAATAGTAGCTAACGGAGCAGCCCGGAAAGCCTTGCGGGACAAGGCCCGGTGGCGGAACCTGTGAGATTCGAACTCACGGAGGACTCACATCCTCGCCGGTTTTCAAGACCGGTGCCTTAAACCGCTCGGCCAAGGTTCCAGAGGGCCGTATTCTAACTGGCTCGCAGCAGCCCCTTGGTCTCGATGAAGGAAATCACGTCCTTCAGACCGTCCTGGGTCTTCAGGTTGGTCATGACAAAGGGCTTAAGGCCCTTGGGCGTAGTGCGCATGCGGATAGTGTCGGCCTCCATCACCGCCAGGTCGGCGCCCACGTAGGGGGCCAGATCGGTCTTGTTGATGACGAACAGGTCGCTCTTGGTGATGCCGGGGCCGCCCTTGCGCGGAATCTTCTCGCCGGCGGCCACATCGATCACGTAGATGGTCAGGTCGCTCAGCTCGGGGCTGAAGGTGGCGGCCAGGTTGTCGCCGCCGCTTTCCACGAAGACGATGTCGGCGTTGGGGAAGTCCACCAGCATGCGGTCAATCGCCTCCAGGTTGATGGACGCGTCCTCGCGGATGGCGGTGTGCGGGCAGCCGCCGGTTTCCACGCCCATGATGCGCTCGGCCGGCAGCGCACCGCTGACCGTGAGCAGGCGTTGGTCTTCCTTGGTGTAGATGTCGTTGGTGATGGCTACCAGGTCATAGGTGTCGCGCATGGCCTTGCACAGCATTTCCAGCAAGGTGGTCTTGCCGGAACCGACGGGGCCGCCAATGCCCACGCGCAGGGGGGGCAGGTTTTTGGTGCGGTTGGCGATGTGGTGCAGAGTGGACATGATTTTACTATGAAAAAGATAGCAACTTATGTAATGGCTACGAGGGCTAGGAGCGGAAAAGCCGTGAATACTGAACCTCATGCTGGCTGCTCAGAATGGCCAGCATGGGGGAAAAGGCCTGGCGCGTGTCATCGTCCAGCGCCAGTGCGTGGTCCACGGCCGAAGGGATCTGTGCGGTCAGCGCAGACAGGATGCGTTGGCCCGCGCTTTGGCCCAGCGGCACGGACTTGATCGCCGCCTGCACCATGTTCTCAGCCCAGCCAAAGGCGTAGGCCAGCAGGCACTCGCGCAGCGGCGCCTGGGTCGCACTGGCGGCGAGCGCGTAGGCGACCGGGTAGGTGGGGCTTTGTGTAGCCAGCACGGCGATTTGGGCCGGCTTGGCGGTGGTGTGGTTGCGCAGCCAGTCCAGCAGGCTCTTGCCCATCTGCTCGGTCTGGGCGCGCAGCTCGCTGCTCTCGCGCGTCTGCAGCACCCAGGCGTTCAGCGTGGCAATGCGGGCGTGGTCACCGGCGCGCCAGGCGGGAATGGCCTGCGCCACGGCGGGCAAGTCGGAGCGGGCCAGGCTCAGGTGCAGATGGTCCTCCAGCCAGGCGGATGCTTCGTTTTCTGTAGCGGCGCGTGCGGTGTCCACGGCGGCTTCCAGACATTCTGAATAGGAAAAGCCGCCGATGGGCAGGGCTGGCGAGGCCAGCCACATCAGCTGCATCAGGCTGGAGTCGAGCATGGGCGAGGACTTCAGTGGTCGTGCTTGCAGCCCGGGCCGTGCACATGGGGCTTGGCAGCCGCCGCAATCGGGATGGACGCGAGCTTGGTGGCGCCGGAAGGCTTGGCCTCGGCGTGGGAATGCGCGTGTCCGTGATCGTGGTGTTCGTGCCCATGGCTGTGCCCTGCATGCGCATGACCGCCGCTGGCGTAGGCGCCGCTTTCCGGCTCAAACGCGTCATCCACCGCGTTCACGATCAGGTGCATGGCGCGCAGCATGTCGGCCAGCACGTGGTCGGGTTCGATCTTCAGGTGGTCGGGTTTGAGTTCGATGGGCACGTGTCGGTTGCCCAGGTGGTAGGCGGCGCGGATCAGGTCGTAGGGCGTGCCGTGGTCGCTGCAATGGGTGATCTTCAGCACCGATTGCGGCGCGGCAATCACCTTGATCAGCGAGCCGTCTTCGGCTACCAGCACATCGCCGCCGCGCACCACGGTGCCGCGCGGCAGGAATACGCCCAGGTGGCGACCGGTGGAGTCGGTGGCGTCAAAGCGGCTTTTCTGGCGCACGTCCCAGTCGAGTTCGATGTGACAAGCGCGCTTGAGCAGGGCAGGGGCGAGGCCCTGGCCTTGGGGGAGGAGTTTGGAGACTTGGATCATGGGTGTATTTTGCAGCGCTCGAATTTCCACAGCGTGTCGCCCACTTGGGGTTGCTGGCGGGTCTCGTAATAGTCCGCCGCGCCAAGACCCGAGACAAAGGCCCACGTGGCGGCGTTGGAGCGAGATTCACGCAAGTTGGCGTCAAAGAAGTAGGCGTAGTGTGGCTGGGGATCGGTTCCGCCCGTGCGTTCCAGAAACACGGAACCGTATCCGTTGCTCTGGCCCACGTCAAACTTCAAAATGGTTCCGCGCCGCGCATGCCGGAGTTGGGCCACGGCGATGACCATGGCCGAGTCTCCTGTGGCGGGCGAGAACTCCAGCGTGAATCCCCGGTTGGCGGAGTCACGGAATACCGAATGGTCCAGCGCGCAGGTCGCAAACGCACAGGTGCAGGACATGGCAACGGCCAAGGTCAGCGCAATGCGCGTGAGCGAACGGATCAGCATGGTGCGGCAACGCGTGCGATGAGAGGGCCACCATCATCGCAGCTGGTGGATGCCATCAAAACAAGAAGTACCGCTGCGCCATCGGCAGGCTGACAGCCGGCTCACACGTCAGCAACTGCCCATCGGCGCGCACGCTGTAGGTCTGGGCATCAATCTCCATCGTCGGCAGGTAGCTGTTGTGCACCATGTGCTGCTTGCGGATTGCGCGGATGTTCTTCACGGCGCTGATGGTCTTGGCCAGACCGAATCGCTCCTGAATGCCGGCGTTCAGGCCGGCCTGCGACACAAAGGTCAGCGATCCGCGTGACAGCGCACCACCGAACGCGCCGAACATGGGCCGGTAGTGCACGGGCTGTGGCGTGGGGATGCTGGCATTGGGGTCGCCCATGGCGGCCAGGGCGATGAAGCCGCCCTTCAACACCAAGGCGGGTTTCACGCCAAAGAAGGCCGGCTTCCACACTACCAGGTCGGCCCATTTACCGACTTCGATGCTGCCCACCTCGTGGCTGATGCCGTGGGCGATGGCCGGGTTGATGGTGTATTTGGCGATATAGCGCTTGGCGCGGAAGTTGTCGTTGCGCGCATTGTCCTCAGGCAGCGGTCCACGCTGCGCCTTCATCTTGTGCGCCGTCTGCCAGGTGCGGATGATGACCTCGCCGACGCGACCCATGGCCTGGCTGTCGCTGCTCATCATGCTGATGGCACCCAGGTCGTGCAGGATGTCTTCCGCCGCAATGGTTTCCTTGCGGATGCGGCTTTCGGCAAAGGCCAGGTCCTCGGCAATGCCCGCGTCCAAGTGGTGGCAGACCATCAGCATGTCCACATGTTCGTCCAGCGTGTTGTGCGTGTACGGCATGGTGGGGTTGGTGGAGCTGGGCAAGAAGTTGGCCTGGCCCACCACCTTCAGGATGTCGGGCGCATGCCCACCGCCGGCGCCTTCGGTGTGGAAGGCGCACAGGCCCCGGCCCTTGGTGGCAGCAATGGTGTTCTCGACAAAGCCGGATTCGTTCAGCGTGTCGGAGTGGATGGCGACCTGCACGTCGGTTTCGTCAGCAACGTCCAAGCAGTTGCTGATGGCGGCGGGCGTGGTGCCCCAGTCTTCATGCAATTTCAAACCGATTACGCCGGCGTTGACCTGCTCATGCAGCGCGGCGGGTAGGGACGCATTGCCCTTGCCCAGAAAACCCAGGTTCATGGGGAAGGCGTCGGCGGCCTGCAGCATGCGCTCGATGTTCCACGGCCCCGGCGTGCAGGTCGTGGCAAAGGTGCCAGTGGCTGGGCCCGTGCCGCCGCCCAGCATGGTGGTCACACCGCTGGCCAGGGCCTCGTCAATCTGCTGCGGGCAGATGAAGTGGATGTGGCTGTCGATGCCGCCGGCGGTGACGATGTTGCCCTCGCAGCTGATGACCTCGGTGCCCGGGCCAATGATGATGTCCACGCCCGGCTGGGTGTCGGGGTTGCCAGCCTTGCCGATGGCGACGATGCGCCCGCCCTTGAGGCCAATGTCGGCCTTGACGATGCCCCAGTGGTCCAAGATCAGCGCGTTGGTCATCACGCAGTCCACAGCGCCCTCGGCACGTGTGCGTTGCGACTGTGCCATGCCGTCGCGGATGGTCTTGCCGCCGCCAAATTTCACTTCTTCACCGTAACTGCCAGCTAGCAGGGTGTAGTCCTTCTCGACCTCGATCAGCAGACCGGTGTCGGCCAGGCGCACCCGGTCACCGACCGTCGGGCCAAAGATTTCCGCGTAGGCGCGGCGTCCAATGGTTGCCATTACAGTTTTCCTTCGACGCTTGTGTCGATTGGTCCATTCACGAGGCCGCGAAAGCCGTAGACGATGCGCGCGCCGCCGAAATCCACCAGTTCCACGGTGCGCTGCTGCCCAGGCTCGAAGCGCACCGCCGAGCCAGACGCAATGTTCAGCCGCATGCCCTGCGCAGCCGCACGGTCAAAGCCCAGCGCGCCATTGGTTTCGGCAAAGTGGTAGTGCGAACCGACCTGGATGGGCCGGTCGGCCGTGTTCTGCACAACCACGGTCAGCGTGCGCCGACCGGTGTTGAGGGCGTGCTCGCCCTCATCGGTGATGATTTCGCCGGGGATCATGCAGACCTCACTTGCCACGGCCCGACAGCCAGATGGCTACGGCTGCAAGGCATCCGACGGCCACGAACCCCAGCACATCGGTGGAATGCCAGTGTGAACCCGCCAGGCCATGTCCTTCATGGGCAAATGCGATGCTAGCCCTCGTGGATATTACATAAGTAGCTATTAAAGTTATAGCATTTTGAGTGCGACTTCGCATGGTGGCTCCTGGGAAGTGGGTATTCAGACAATCGGTTGGTGCACGGTGACGAGCTTGGTGCCGTCGGGGAAGCTGGCTTCCACCTGGATGTCGGGCAGCATCTCGGCAATGCCGTCCATCACGTCAGCGCGGGTCAGCACTGCCCGGCCTTCGCTCATCAGCTGGGCCACGGTTTTGCCGTCGCGGGCGCCTTCCATCACCGCGGCACTGATCAGGGCCACGGCTTCCGGGTAGTTCAGTTTCAGGCCGCGGGCCTTGCGCCGCTCGGCCAGCAAGGCGGCCGTGAAGATCAGTAGCTTGTCCTTCTCTCGGGGTGTGAGTTCCATGGGTACGGCAGTGGTTGGCAGGGGGTTTGGGCATTATTCAGCAATAACCGTGCCCCGTGGCGCAGCGCCGTACGCCAAATGCCGGATGGACGCGCAGTGGATGGCATGGAATCTGCACTCACGCTGGTGTGCCACTCGAACCACCCCTGTCACCCTCACCCGGCGCCCCTCCACAGCGTGTCGTGAAGATTCGCCGGGACTACAACACCTGGGTGGCCAGCGAGACCATGGAAGACTATGCCCTGCGCTTCACCCCGCAGCGTTTTCGCAAATGGTCTGAATGGCGGGTGGCGAACACCGCATTTGGCGCGGCTTCCTTTCTGGTGCTCGAAGCGGTGGGTGCCACGCTGCTGGTGCAATACGGGTTTGTGAACGCGTTCTGGGCCATTCTGGTGACCGGGTTGGTGATTTTTCTGGCCGGTCTGCCCATCAGCGTTTACGCCTCGCGCTACGGCGTGGACATGGACCTGCTGACCCGTGGCGCCGGCTTTGGCTACATCGGCTCGACCATCACCTCGCTGATCTATGCCTCCTTCACGTTCATCTTCTTTGCGCTGGAGGCGGCCATCATGGCCTATGCGCTGGAGCTGGCGCTGGACATTCCACCGAGTTGGGGCTACCTGGTGTGCGCACTGGTGGTGATTCCACTGGTGACGCACGGTGTCTCCGTAATCAGCCGGCTGCAGGTCTGGACCCAGCCGCTTTGGCTGGTCATGCTGGTGCTGCCGTTTGGCTTTGTATTGGTGCGTAACCCCACCGCGTTTTCGGGCATTGCGCACTACGGCGGTGAATTTGGCACGGGGGGTGTGTTTGATGTGCACTTGTTTGGTGCTGCGCTCACGGTCGGCATCGCCCTGATCACCCAGATGGGCGAGCAGGCCGACTACCTGCGCTTCATGCCGGCGCAAACTGCGCAGAACCGTCGGCGCTGGTGGCTGTGCGTCATGCTGGGCGGGCCGGGCTGGGTGGTGCTGGGCGTGGCCAAGATGCTGGGCGGCGCGCTGCTGGCCTATCTGGCCATTACCCACAGTGTGCCCACTGACCGCGCGGTGGACCCGAACCAGATGTACCTGGCAGCCTACGAGTACGTGTTTCCGTCGCTGCAGTGGGCAGTGGCGGCCACGGCGGTGTTTGTCGTCGTGTCGCAGCTCAAGATCAACGTCACCAACGCCTATGCCGGTTCGCTGGCCTGGAGCAATTTCTTCTCGCGCCTGACGCACAGCCACCCGGGGCGCGTGGTGTGGGTTCTGTTCAACACGCTGATCGCCTTCATGCTGATGGAGATGAATGTGTTCCAGGCGCTGGGCGATGTGCTGGGTCTGTACTCCAATATCGCCATCGCCTGGATCATGACCGTGGTGGCGGATCTGCTCATTAACAAGCCGCTGGGACTATCGCCCAAGGGCATCGAGTTCAAGCGGGCGCACCTGTATGACATCAACCCCGTGGGGGTGGGCTCCATGGCGCTGGCCTCGGCGCTGTCGGTAGCGGCGTATCTGGGCCTGTTTGGTGCGGATGCCAAGGCCTTTTCGGCGGTCGTGGCGCTAGTGACAGCATTTATCGCCGCACCGGCTTTGGCATGGGCGACCAAGGGGCGGCATTACATCGCCAGAGAAAGTATCGGGAGCCTGGGCGGCACAGCGCCAGACGAAGCGCCCCACGTTCAGCGCTGCGTGATCTGCGAACGCGAATACGAAGCCCCCGACATGGCCCACTGCCCCGCCTACCGCGGCGCCATCTGTTCGCTGTGCTGCACGCTGGATGCGCGCTGTGGTGACCTTTGCAAACCGCAGGCCGCGCTGTCATCGCAGTGGTCGGCGGCGCTGCGCTGGCTGCTGCCCAAGCGGGTGTGGCCGTATCTGGATACCGGCCTGGGGCATTTCATTTTGCTGATGCTCATCATCGTGCCCCTTCTAGCCACGGTGTTTGGCATGTTCTACCGCCAGGAGCTGGCCGCTCTAACCGAAGCCAGCGGCGGGCAGCGCGCCTTGCAGGAGGCGCTGCGTTCGGGGTTTTTCAAGGCCTACATGGCACTGCTGCTGATGGGCGGCATCGTCGCCTGGTGGCTGGTGCTGGCGCACAAGAGCCGGCAGGTGGCGCAGGAAGAGTCCAACCGCCAGACCCATTTGCTGATGCAGGAGATCGAGTCCCACCGCCAGACGGATGAGGCCCTGCAGGCCGCCACCGCCACCGCCGAGCGCGCCAAGCGCCAGGCCGAGCAGGCCAACCAGGCCAAGAGCCGCTACATCAGTGCCATCAGCCACGAGCTGCGCACGCCGCTCAACAGCATCCTGGGCTATGCACAGCTGATGGGGGAGGATGCTTCCATTCCCGCACACCGCAAGCAGGCGGTCAGCGTCATCAAGCGCGGCGGCGAGCATCTGCTGTCGCTGATCGAAGGCACGCTGGACATGGCCCACATCGAGAGCGGCAAGCTCACGCTGAATGTGAAACCCATGCAGTTTGCCAATGGCATGCACGAGATTGCCAGCCTGTTCGAGCTGCAAGCCGCGGCCAAGGGGCTGGCCTTTCGCTTCGAGGTGCAGGGTGCCTTGCCCGAATGGGTGCGGGCCGACGACAAGCGCGTGCGCCAGATCATCATCAACCTGCTAGGCAATGCCATCAAGTTCACGCAGCAGGGCAGTGTGACCTTTCGCCTGCGCTATGCGCGCGAGATGGCGCAGGTGGAGGTGCAGGACACCGGACCCGGCATGCAGCCCGATGAACTGGCGCAGATATTCGACCCCTTCACGCGCGCCGCCAGCGTGGCCGTGGGTGCCACCGGCTCCGGCCTGGGGCTGACCATCGCCAAGATGCTGACCGATTTGATGGGTGGTGAACTGACGGCCACCAGCCAGCCGGGGCTGGGTTCAACCTTCCAGGTGCGCCTGTTCCTGCCGGAGCTGCCGGTGCAGTCCGGCCATGCGCTGGAGCGCGTAGCGCAGGCGGCACGCAAGCCGCGCACCGGTTACGCAGGCACGCGCCGCCAGATTCTGGTGGTGGACAACGAAGAGGCCGACCGCGAGCTATTGGTCAGCCTGCTGGAGCCACTGGGCTTTGTTCTGCGCACCGCCGCCAGTGGACACGATTGCCTGGACCTGCTGGCTGCAGGCTATGCACCCGATGTGGTGCTGCTGGACCTGGCCATGCCCGGCATCGATGGCTGGGAGACGCTGCGCCG
>JAVBYK010000362.1 GCA_030824095.1 bacterium | reverse complement strand
CGCATGATGGAGGCGCGCATGCGCTCGGCCAATGCCAACATCGAAGTGGCCCGTGCCCGCCTGCTGCCCCCCATCGACCTGTCGGCGCAGATGGGCTACAGCGGCGCCTCGCTGGCCAGTCTGATGCAACCCCAGAACCTGTTGGTCACCGCGGCGGCGGCCCTGGCGGTCAGCATCTTTGATGGCGGCCAGCGCAAGGGCGAAAAGGCATTTGCCCAGTCCTACTACGAAGAAATGGTGGAGACCTACGGCAAGACGGTGCTGCAGGCGGTGCGGGATGTGGAAAGTGCGTTGGCCAACCTGCGCACGGCCAGCCGGCGTCTGGAGGCCCAGAAGGGCGTCACGCGTGCCGCGTTGAACCTGTTCAAGCAGGGCAGTGATGCGTTCGCCATGGGTGCGCTCGACCAAGTGACTCTGCTGGAGCACCGCAAGAACTACCAGCGCAGTGCGGATGAGACCCAGCGCATGAAATCCGAGCTGCTGCGGGGTTACGCCACGCTGGCCTACTCCCTGGGCCTGGGCTCGGTGTTGAACGATGGATCGGCGCCGCATGCCACCCGGGAGGCGGCCTTGGCTGCGCTGCAACGGGATGTGCGTGTGGGCCTGGTCAATGGTGCCCCGGCTCTGGTGGATGACGCCACGCCGTCGCGTAATGCGGCAGGGGCCTGGGCCGTCGAGTTGCCCGGTGTCTTCCACCGCAGCAGCCTGCTGCCGCTGTGGCGCGACCTGCAGGCCCGGGTTGCCGCGGGCGGTGAAACGCCGTGGATCAGCGCTGCCCATCTCGGCCATGTGGAGAGCCCGGGCGAAACCGCCGAGGCCTGGTACCGCGTCACGGTCACCGGATTCAAGGGCCGCGAGGCCACCACGGCTTTCTGCGACACCCTGTTGCAGGCCGGCCAGAGTTGCAAAGTGGTTGCCGGCAACGCCAGCGGCCCGGCCGACACCCGCCTGGCCCTGCGGAACTAGTCTTCACAATTGGGCGGAACTTCGCCGCCCTTTTGGGGTTTCGTGCGGCCCGTGCCGGGTTCTAATCAGGCTTTCAGTGGACGCCATGATGGGCCTGAGCAAGAGGCGAGAATGGGGCCTGGTAGCAACCCAAAGAATGAGGACGCAGTTCGTACCGTGGAACCCAATCAGCAAACCGCCACCCATCCCTCGGGCCTGCCCCTGGTCAGCATCCTGATACCGACCCACAACCGCCCGGATTACGCCGAGCTGGCCTTGAAGAGCGCGCTGGCGCAGACCTACCCTGCCATCGAAATCATCGTCAACGACAACAGTGACGACACCCTGACCCAGGAGCGCTTTGCGCCCTACATCGCAAGCCACCCCCGCATCCACTATGCCCGGGTGCCGGGCTGTGGCGTCATGGAAAATTTCCAGTACTGCTATGACCGTGCCACGGGGGAATACGTCAACTACCTGATGGACGACGACTTGTTCCATCCCGAGAAGATCCAGAAGATGATGTCCTTCATGCTGGCCAAGCCCAATATCGGCCTGGTCACATCCTTTCGCCAGCTCATCGACGCCAACGGCGCCCACATGGCGCCCATTGCCGGCACCGAGCGCAAGTTTGAGGTGGACACGCTGATTGAAGGGCGCTCGCTGGGGACGATGATTCTCTCCAACGGCCTGAACATGATTGGCGAGCCCACCACCGTGCTGTTTCGCAAGAGCGATGTAGGCCCGGTGTTTGGCCGCTTTCTGGGCAAGCAGTACACGACCCTGTCGGATGTGGCCACCTGGCTGGCGGTGCTGGCGCACAGGGACGGTGTCTACCTGCCTGAAGCCCTGAGCTATTTCCGTATTCATGGCGGGCAGGATCAGCGCAGCAATGGCATCAAGATCAAGGCCAACGTCGAGTGGCTGGAGCTGTTCTGCGACGCACACCAGCAGGGAGCATTCCTTCCCGACGCCTCGTCAGCCCAGGATCTTCTCGGCTCCAAGCTGGTCACCTGCATCTGGTTCCTGCTGTCGGTGCGCGACGAGGTCAAGGCCGGAGCCTACCCGCTGGAGCGCATTCAGGCCGTGCTGCAGCAGGCCACTTCCATCATGTTCGGGAAATGAGCGTATGGACATCCAGGCTATCCCACTGATTTCCGTCTCGTACAACTCGGCCGAGTTGATCGAAGACCTGCTCAGCTCCTTCCGGCGCTTTTACGCCAACCCGGTCACCATCATCGACGGCTCCAGCCCCGAGCATGTGCTGGCCATTGAGGCGGTGTGTGCCAGGTACCCGGATGTGAAGTTCATCCACTTCGACTACAACATCCACCACGGCCCCGGCATGGCCTGGGCCTACCAGAACCTGGACCTGCAAGGCCCGGTTCTGGTGCTCGACTCGGATGTCTATGTGCTCAATCCGGGTTTGATCGAGGCGCTGGCCGCCGCGCTCAAGCCCGGCATGTACGGCGTGGGCTACGTCAACCATGTCAACGAAGGCGGCTTCGACGTCACTTTTGAGGCCGGCGCCGTGCGCTACCTGCACCCGGCCTGCATGCTGTGCAACATCGACGTGGTGCGCCAGTGGCCCATGCCCACCAAGCACGGAGCGCCCAATATCGAACCCATGCTGGCCATCCACCGCGCCGGCCGGCATGAGTTGATCGAGGGCGTGCAGTGGGTCAAGGACGATTTCGCTCGCGGCGATGCGCCCAAGCACTATTTGCGACACGACTGGCAAGGCACGGTGATGCGCACCGGCGGCTACCACCTGGAAGAATGGCAAAGGAGCGTCATGGAAAAGCAGCAACAACTACTTCAACAGCAACAGGGCCAACCGGCACCGGCACCCGCACCCGCAGCGGCGCCCGACGAGCCCACCAACTACAACCGTGACCTGCTGCCGCTGATCCCGCCCAATGCCCGTGGCATCGTGGAGGTGGGTTGCAACAACGGCGCCCTGGCTCGCGCCTACAAGGCCATCAACCCGGCCTGCAAATACACCGGTATCGAGGTCGACGCCGGCAATGCCGAAGGGTCCCGGCGCTATTGCGACGAAGTCCTGCTGATGGACATCGAGAGCGTGGACGAATCCTTCTACGCCCAGTATGCGGACTACAACGTCTGGATCTTTGGCGACGTGCTGGAGCACCTGCGCTACCCCTGGGAAGTGCTGGCCCGCATCCGCCGCAACATGCCGGCCGACGGCTGCGTCATCGTCTGCCTGCCCAACGCCCAGCACTGGAGCGTGCAGGCCAAGCTGGCCGTGGGCGACTTCCGCTACGAAGGTGGCGGCCTGATGGACCGCACCCACATGCGCTTCTTCACCCGCGCCACCATGCTGGAAATGTTCGCCGGCGCCAACCTGAAGATCCAGCAGGGCTTCCCCCGCATCTTTGGCGAGCTGAAGAACGAACACGTCATCGCCGCCATCCGCTCCATGGCCATTGGCGTAGGTGCCGATCCCGATGTGGCGATACAGGACAGCTTGCCGCTGCAATACGTGGTCAAGGCTGTGCCGGCCTGAGTCAGCTCGCACGCGAGGCGCGTGCGAGGAGTTTGCTATTGTTTTGGTAGCTGGTTGTGCAATGTTGACGAGGGCTAGCGGCCTAGATCGCTGTGAATGACGGAGGCGCGGCCGCTGTTGCCTGCTTGTAGGTGGCGCTCGTGCACCACGGCTGGTACTCGCCTCCTAGAATCGAGCCAAGGGACACAGCCACTTGGCAGGCACAGCACAGAACATGACACAAGTCTTCATCAGCTACAGCCACGATTCAGAAGAGCATCAATCAGCCGTGTTGGCTCTCTCCGAGCGCTTGCGCAAGGACGGTCTTCACACCACGCTTGATCGGTATATCAATGGAACCCCAGACGAAGGATGGCCGCGCTGGATGCTCAACCAGCTCGACGCCGCAGACTTCGTGTTGGTGGTGTGCACCCCCATCTACTACCGGCGTTTTCGCGGGCATGAAGTGCCTGGCAAAGGCAAGGGCGCGGATTGGGAAGGCGCCCTGATCACCCAGGAACTCTACGATGCGCGTAGCGCGACCCTGAAGTTTGTGCCTATCTTTCTGTCGGCTGCTGACGATGACTGTGTTCCCGAGCCTTTGCGCTCTCAAACGCACTACGCCCTCACGTCTGAAACCAATTACCAAAGCCTGTACGACTTTCTGCTCGGGCAGGCCGGTGTGGAGCCCGGGCCGGTGGGTGTCCACAAAATCAAACCCCGCGTTAAGGGCGCCCCACTGAGCTTTGCTGAACCCGCCCCCGCAACATCTCGCGCGCCCGCAGCAGGCGCATTTAAAGCCGACATTTCCCGAATCGACAAATATGCCCCAGAGGAGTTGATCGGCCGTGAGAGCGAGCTGGAGCTGTTGAACGATGCTTGGATGAAGGTCCACCAGGCCCAAACCCAGCGCCGCCACGTCCTCACCCTTGTCGCAATGGGAGGCGAGGGTAAGACCTCGCTGGTGGCCAAGTGGGCGGCTCAGTTGGCGCATGACGGCTGGCCCGGCTGCGATGCCGTGTTTGCCTGGTCGTTCTACAGCCAGGGTACCCGCGAGCAAACGGCTGCCTCCAGTGATTTGTTTCTGGTCGAAGCCCTGCGTTTCTTTGGCGATGCGGAGATGGCGCAGAGCAATCAGAGCGCATTCGACAAAGCCCGGCGCTTGGCCCAGTTAGTAGGGGGACAGCATGCGTTGCTAATTCTTGACGGGTTGGAGCCACTGCAATACGCCCCCACATCTCCCACGCCAGGTGAGTTGCGCGATGGCGCCATGGCTGGGCTGCTCAAGGCACTGGCCGTCAACAGCAAGGGCCTGTGCGTATTGACCACGCGCTACGCGTTGGCCGACCTGCGCAACTACTTGCAAACCACTGTGCTGGAGCATCACTTGTTGCGCTTGAGTGAGCCGGCTGGTGTACAACTTCTGCACCGCCTGGGCGTGCATGGCAGCACGCAGGAGTTGGCCGCGCTGGTAGAAGGTGTGCGCGGCCACGCCCTGACCCTGAACCTGCTGGGAACCTACCTGCGCGATGCACATGGTGGCGATGTTCGCAAACGCGACCAGGTCAAGCTGGAGGAAGCCGATGCCGAGGAGCAAGGCGGCCACGCATTTCGGGTGGTGGAGGCCTATGTGCAGTGGTTTGGCAGTCCTGACAAGAACGCCAAGGAGGCCAAGCGCGGTCAACGCGCTATTGCCGTTCTGCGCATGCTGGGTTTGTTTGACCGCCCTGCGAGTGCTGACTGTCTGCACGCACTGTTGAAGGCGCCCCCGATTCGTGGGTTGACCGATGCTCTTTTCGACATCACCGTGGAGCAGCGCAATATCGTTTATGCACGGCTGGAAGCAGCCAAGCTGCTCGCCGTGAGGCGCGATGTCGCTGGTGCTTTACTGTCGTTGGATGCCCATCCGTTGGTCCGGGAATATTTCGGCAGGACCTTGAAAGAAGAGCAACCTCAAGCCTGGCGCGACGCGCATCGTCGCATCTATGAGCACCTGAGCGCTACTACCAAGGAAGGTAAGCAGCCTAGCTTGGAAGATTTGCAACCGCTTTACGAGGCTGTCGCGCATGGCTGCCAGGCGGGGATGCTGCAAGATGCGTGTGACGCGGTTTACCGCGCCCGCATTTTGCGAGGAGATGAAAATTACAGCATCAAGAAACTTGGTGCCCATGCTTCCGATTTGGGGGCAATAGTCGGTTTCTTGGAGTTGCCTTGGAGCCGTGCCGCACCCGCGCTCAGCGAAGCCGCCCAGGCCTGGTTGCTGCACGAAGCCGCCTACAGCTTATGCGCCTTAGGTCGGCAGTCTGAAGCAATAGAGCCGATGCGCATCGGACTGGACATGACAGTCAGACGAGGGGAATGGCGAAACGCCGCCATTGGTGCCAGCAGCCTGAGCGGATTGGAGTTGACGCTGGGCCAGATCGACGGGGACGGCCCCGCATCAGCGGTGAGGACTGCGGCTCAGTCTGTGGACTATGCCGAGCGTAGCGGCGACCTGTCTCAGCGTCCGAGACGGCTCGCCACCCTTGCCGACGCCTTGCATCAGGCGGGCAGGGGTGCAGAGGCGCTACGGCTGTTCACGGAGGCCGAGGTGCTGCAGGCAGAGGATCAGCCAGAGTATCCCCTGCTGTATTCCGTGACAGGCTTCCTGTATGCCGACCTGTTGTTATCGGAGGCCGAGCGCGGCGCTTGGCGCACCGCCTGGCACAGCGGCAAGCCGTTCCAGCGAGCTGGAATACTGAGTGACGTTGAGCGGCGCGCAATTGGTTCGCTTCACTTAGCTGAGAGCAACAACTGGCTCCTCGACATAGCCCTGAGTCATCTCACCCTGGGTCGTACTTGGCTATACGCAGCAGTACTTCAAGCTGACACACTAAGGTCGGACGCATCAGCTTGGTTCACAACCGGGCGCGTCGCAGGTGAAATCGACAACGCTGTGAAAGGGTTCCGTATCTCTGGAAACGTGGACAATCTCCCCCTCTCCTTGCTAACCCGCGCTTGGCTACGCTACATGCAAGGTCGCACAACGGGCGCTGACAGCGCCCAAGGCGATCTCGACGAAGCCTGGGATATTGCCGAACGTGGTCCTATGCCGCTGTATCAGGCGGACATTCATTTGCACCGCGCCCGCCTATTTTTCCGCGATCAAGATTACCCATGGAGCAAGAACGACGACGGCCGCGCACGTGGCCCGCTCGACGATCTGGCGGATGCCCGCCGTCTGATCGAGAGGCACGGCTACTGGCGCCGTAAGGAGGAGTTGGAGGATGCGGAGGCTGCAATCACAGCGTATGTGGAGGCTGCGCATTGAACCTGGTTCACTAGAGCCTGCAGGTAACGGACTTAGGATTGCTATTGTTTATATAGCTACTTGTGCAATATTGACGAGGGCTAGGGGGCGATTTGACGCAAAGTCATTGGCCCAAATGCCTCCGGCGAATCAAGCCGGGGGCGTCGTCCCCAAACCACCCAGCGCATTCAGCATATTCTGCGAACCCACGGTGCCGCACACCGCCGGCGTCAGCGCATGCGCTCGCAGCCGCGTCTCCACACCCGGCTGCCCAACCACTGCCTCCATCAGCCACGAGCCAAAGCCGCCGTCGCGCAGGTGGTCTTCCAGCGTCTCCACGGTATTGAAAGCCTGCACGGCGGCGATCTGATCTGGCTTGCTGGCCATGCTCCACAGCGGCATGCTGTGCGCGCTGTGCTGGCGGTACTGCGGCGCGTTGCGCCAGCCCATGGCGATGCCCATCGCGGCGCCGGTGGACAGCAGGGTGGAGCGACCATCGCCACCGTCCGCTCCATCGGCCACCTTGAGCCATTTGCCGGGTGCCACGTCGGGCACGGCGGGGTGGAAGTTGGGCTCACCCGCCTTGCCCAGGCGCAGGTAGGACGGCTGCGGATTGGCGGCCAGGTAGCGCATGCAGGCGCGCACCTCCATGGGGTCGCCGGGCGCGGCGATCAGCAGGTTGGGGAAGGAGCGCATCAGCGCGTAGTCCTGCACCGCGTGGTGGGAGTAGCCCAGTGCGCCGTAGGCCAGCCCGCCGCCGACCGAGACCACGGTGACTGGCAGGCGGTGGTAGTCCACGTCGTTGCGGATCTGCTCGGCGCAGCGGAAGGTGGGGAAGTTGGCAATCGAGTAGGTGAAGACGTGGTAGCCCTCGGACGCCATGCCGGCGGCCAGGCCGGTCATGCTCTGCTCGGCCACGCCGGCGTTGATGAAGCGGTCCGGAAAGCGGTCGGCAAAGGGTTCCACCACGGAGTAGCCCAGGTCGCCCACGACCAGTGCGATGTGCGGGTATTGGGTGGCCAGGCTGACGAGTTCTTCGATAAAGGCGTTGCGCATAGGAGTTGTCTCAGCCTTGTAGCTCTGTAAGGGCCTGCGCCAGTTGTTCGGCGTTGGGGGTGCTGTAGTGCCACTTCACCATGTTCTCCATGTAGCTCACGCCCTTGCCCTTGGTGGTGTGAGCGATCAGCATCGATGGCTTGCCGGCGGTCCACGGTGTGGCGCCCAGCGCACCGGCCAACGCCGCATGGTCATGGCCATCGACCTCGCGCACGCTCCAGCCAAACGCGGTGAATTTGTCGGCCAGCGGCTCGATGCGCAGAGTCTCGTCCACGGTGGTCAGGCTTTGCAGCTTGTTGTAGTCGATGACGGCCACCATGTTGTCCAGGCCGTGGTGGGCGGCGAACAGCATCGCCTCCCAGTTGCTGCCTTCGCCCAGTTCACCATCGCTGAGCAGCACAAAGGTCTTCCAAGCCGCACGCATGCGCTTGGCGGCCAGCGCCTTGCCCACGCCAAACGGCAGGCCGTGACCCAGCGAGCCGGTGGAGAACTCCACGCCATTGGCCTTGTGGCTGATGTGGTTCATCAGCACGGAGTCGTCCTGGCCATAGGTCAGCAGGTCGTCGGCGCTCAGAAAGCCGCATTCGGCCAGCGCGGCGTACACGGCCACACAGGCGTGGCCCTTGCTGAGGATGAAGCGGTCGCGCCCCGGGGCCTTTGGCTGCGCCGGGTCCACGTTGAGCACCTGGCCGTAGAGCACGGCGACGATGTCGCAGATGGAGAGCGCGCTGGCGATGTGGGACGCCTTGGCACGGTGCACCATTTGCAGCGCCTGAATGCGCATGCGGCGGGCGAGTGGGGTGGTGTCCGTCACGGCAGTGTTACCCGGCAAGTGTCGTCAGACGTTGGATGGTGTCGGCATGCTTTTGGCCATGCAAAAAGGCGTAATTGGTTTCCGGCGTTTCGTCGGTCACCTCGGCAATGCGGCGCACACCGGCCTCGCCCACGGCAAAGCACTGGTAGCCCAGCTCGGCAAAGTAGGCCAGCATGTCATTGGGGTGGTAGCCAAAGGGCTTGGACCACTTGCGCAGCAGTTCGGCAAACACAATCGGCTGGGCTTGGGCCAGCGTGGCGCGCCCGCCGCGGAAGACCAGCAGTTCGGCTCCTTCCACGTCGCATTTGATGAAGTCGGGCACCACGCCCTGGTTGGCGGTCCACTGGTCCAGGGTCAGCGTCAGGCCGACCACGCGCTGCGCGTCCTGTGCACCGGCCACATTGAGCAGCGATGCATTGGTGCCGGCGGCAGGGGAGATGAAAAAGTCCACCGTGCCGCTGGATTCCGAGAGGCCGTAGTTGAAGCAGCTCACCCGGTCACCGACGGCATTGGCCGCCACATTGCGCTGCAGGAAGGCATGGCTGGTGGGCATGGGTTCGAACGCATAGACCCGCGCCTGGGCAAAGCGCTTGGCAAAGCGGATGGCATACAGGCCGATGTTGGCGCCCACGTCCAGGATGCTGTGGGCATTGGTCGCCAGCAGATCCATGACCCGGGTCTCGGCCGGCTCGTAATGGTTGAAGTTCATCACCTCGATCGGTGCCACGCGGGCCTCGTTCTCGGGCGCGTAAAGGCGGATGCGCTCCTCGCCCAGCACGAAGGACACGCCGTCGGCGGCAATCACGATTTCTTTCACATCGGTGCTGCGGGTGATGTCCACATACTCAAACAGCGTTTTGTGCACCTCCAGCGCCGTGCGGATGAAATCGGGCTTGGACAGCGTGCCGGCCTGGAACTGTTGCTTGAGTGCGGCGAGTGTGGGGTTCATTTGGTGTAAGCCTCAATCATGCGCCGGAATCCGGCGGGGGGGTCTATCTGCGCGGTCCAGCCCAGGGCGCTCAGGCGCGTCACATCGGGCACCAGGCGGCTGTAGGCGCTGGGAATGTAGCCGGGGCTGTCGGGGGCGTTGCGGCGGTCCACCGCGAGGTGCTTGGCGGGGTACAGGCCGACCAGCAGTTCGGCCAGCTCCATCACCGACAACTCGCCCCCCGGGTTGGCCACGTTGTAGGCCTGGGCCGGCGTGCCTTTGAGCAGCACGCTAAAAAAACCGGCAATGGCGTCCGACGCGTAGCAAAACGCGCGGCGCGCACTGCCGTCGCTGTGCATGACGATGTTTTCATTGCGCAGCACATTGAACACAAAGTCGGCAAACACGCGGCCATCATTGGCCTGCAGGCCCGGGCCATAGGTGTGGAAGGGCCGCACGATGAAGCTGGGAATGCCGTACTGTTGATGCCAGGCCAGGCACATGGTCTCACCCATGCGCTTGCTCTCGGCATAGCAAGCGCGCACCGTGGCGGGGTCCACGCTGCCGTAACTGGTCTCGGCCAGCGTGGCGTCGCCAGCCACCGCGCCATAGACCTCGGAGCTGCTGACGAACAAGAAACCTTTGGGGGCCTTGGAGCGGCGCAGGGCCTCCAGCAGGGCTGCTGTGCCGACGGTGTTGGGCAGCAGCGTGCCCACTGGGTCGCTGCCATAGAAGCGCGGGCTGGCCTGGCTGGCAGCGTGCAGCACGTAGTCGATATCGCCCACGTCCGGCACACCTATGGTGTTCAGATCCCAGGCCAGCGGCGTGAAGTGGGGTGAGGCGGCCAGGTCGGCCAGACTCTCCTGCACCCGTGCGGCGTTGCGCACCAGACCGATCACCTGCACCGGTTCATCCACCTTGCCCAGGGCGTGCAAGCGCAGCAGCGTGCGCGCCAGGTAACCGCCCAGAAAGCCGCCGGCACCGGTGACCAGCACCCGCGCACCGGAGAGCCTGTGCCAGGGCAGATCGCGCGCCGCGATGGCTGCGACGTCCGCATCCCACGTGGCCTGCATGCGCGCCAGTGTCATCAGAAATTGACTCCGAGGTAGCTCTCGATCTTGCGGGCTGCGAATTCCATCATCTCTTGCGTCAGCGAGGGTTGCACGCCGATCCAGAAGGTGTTGTTCATCACGTTGTCGGTGTTGGTCAGGTCGCCGCTGACGCGGTATTTGGCACCCACCATGTAGGGCTGGCGCGTCAGGTTGCCGGCGAACAGCAACCGCGTGCCGACCTTGTTCTGGTCCAGGTAAGTCAACAGGTCCAGGCGCGAGACCGGGCAGTTGTCCTTGAGCGTGATCGGAAAGCCAAACCACGACGGGTCGGAATGCTCGGTGGCCTGGGGCAGGTTGACGAATTCCTCGCAGTCCTTGAGGCGCTCCTTCAGGAAGGCAAAGTTGGCCTTGCGCGCGGCGATGAAGGCCGGTGCCTTCTCCAGCTGCGCCAGGCCGCAGGCGGCCTGCATGTCGGTGATCTTCAGGTTGTAGCCCAGGTGGCTGTAGGTGTACTTGTGGTCGTAGCCGTGCGGCAGCGTGCCCAGTTGCTGGTCAAACCGCTTGCCGCAGGTGTTGTCCTTGCCGGGAGCGCAATAGCAGTCGCGGCCCCAGTCGCGGAAGCTCTCGGCAATGGTCTTGAGCTCGTCGTGGTTGGTGAACACCGCACCGCCTTCGCCCATGGTGATGTGGTGCGCCGGGTAGAAGCTCAGGGTGGCAATGTCGCCAAAGGTGCCCACCATCTGGCCGCGGTAGGTGCTGCCCAGCGCGTCGCAGCAGTCTTCCACCAGCCACAAGTTGTACTTCTTGCACAAGGCGGTGACCACGTCCAGGTTGAACGGGTTGCCCAGTGAGTGCGCCAGCATGATGGCCTTGGTCTTGGGGCCGATGGCGGCCTCGATCTTGTCGGCGTCGATGTTGTGCGTCAGGCGGTCCACGTCCACGAAGACCGGCACGGCACCGAACTGGAGGATGGGGTTGACCGTGGTCGGGAAACCCGCTGCCACGCCGATGACCTCGTCGCCCTGCTGGATGGCACGGTCGCCGAGCTTGGGCGATGTCAATGTGCTGAAGGCCACCAGGTTGGCGGATGAGCCGGAGTTGACGGTGATCAAGTGCTTGACGCCGATGAAGGCGGCCAGCTTCTTCTCGAATTCGGTGTTGAAGCGCCCGGTGGTCAGCCAGCCGTCCAGCGAGGCGTCCACCATGTACTTGAGTTCTGTCGCGTCCAGCAGCTTGCCGGAGGGCGGCACCACGGAGGCCCCGGGCAGGAACAGGTCGGGCGCCAGCGCAATGGCGGCGTATTCTTCAACGAGCTGGGCGATCTGCGCGCGCAGGGCCTGGGTCTTGGCGTTTTGCATAGGGTGTTCTGTCGGAAATCAGTCTGGGCTGGACGCCAATGCTAGCGCCTGGTAGGCGGCAATTTGCGCCAGTGTCACGGCATGCATGTCGGAACCGGCTTGCCGTGCGCGGGCCCAGTCCACGATCAAACCCAGCGCGCCGTCCAGGCGCAGCGCGGGCTGCCAGTGCAGGCGTTGGCCGGCCTTGGAGATGTCCAGCTTGAGGTAGTTGGCTTCGTGCGGGTGCTCACCGGCGTCCACCTGCCAACTGGCGCCCTGGCCCCAGCGCTGGGTCAGTTGCCTGACGATCCATTCCACCGGCTTGGCATCGTCGCCGTGCGGGCCAAAGTTCCAGCCCTCGGCGAAGGCCGGGCCCTCGGTATAGAGGTATTCGGCCAGCGTCAGGTAACCGCGCAACGGCTCCAGCACATGCTGCCAGGGGCGTGTGGCGTGCGGGTTGCGGATGGGCACCTGCTTGCAGGCCTCAAAGGCCGCCAGGATGTCGGGAATCAGCCGGTCACGGGCCCAGTCGCCGCCGCCAATCACGTTGCCGGCGCGCGCCGTCGCCAGTGCCACACCATGCTGGGCATGGTGGGCCGGGTTGAAAAAGGAGGATCGGTAGGCCGCGCTGACCAGTTCGGAGCAGCCTTTGCTATTGCTGTACGGATCGAAGCCGCCCATGGGCTCGTTCTCGCGGTAGCCCCAGGGCCATTCCTTGTTCTCGTAGCACTTGTCGGTGGTGACGTTGACCACGGCCCGCACGCCCGGCGTCTGGCGCACGGCCTCCAACAGGTGGACCGTGCCCATCACATTGGTGGCATAGGTTTCGACCGGGGTGTCGTAGGACAGGCGCACCAGGGACTGCGCCGCCATGTGGATGACGATCTCGGGCTTGGCCGCCTGCATGGCGCGCAACAGGGCGGGAAGATCCCGCACATCGCCGTGCACCGACTGCATGCCGACTCCGACACGGGCCACGTCAAACAGGCTGGGGTCGGTGGGGGCGTCCAGCGCGTAGCCGGTGACCTGGGCGCCGAGCTTCTGCAACCACAGAGACAGCCAGCTGCCTTTGAAGCCGGTGTGGCCGGTCAGGAAGACGCGCTTGCCTGACCAGAAGGCGGGCTTCATTTCCAGACCTTCCAGGGCGCCTGGCCGGTGGCCCAGAGTTCTTCCAGGTGGATCTTGTCGCGCAGCGTGTCCATGGGCTGCCAGAAGCCGGTGTGCTGGTAAGCGGCGAGCTGGCCGTCGGCGGCCAGGGTTTCCAGCGGGCCGCGTTCCCAAATGGTGTCGTCGCCGCCGATGCGGTCCAGCACCTTCGGCGACAGCACGAAGAAGCCGCCGTTGATCATGGCGCCGTCGCCCTTGGGCTTTTCCATGAACTTGGCGACCTTGTTGCCGTTGAATTCCAGTGCGCCGAACCGGCCGGGGGGCAGGGTGGCGGTCAACGTGGCCTGCACGTTCTGGGCCTTGTGGAAGGCGATGAGTTCGGTGATGTTGACGTCGCTCACGCCGTCGCCATAGGTCAGGCAGAAGGCGTCATCGTCCTGGATGTGCTCGGCCACGCGCTTGAGGCGCCCGCCGGTCATGGTGCTTTCGCCAGTGTCGACCAGGGTTACGCGCCAGGGTTCGGCGCTGCGCTGGTGCACATCCATGGTGTTCTTGCTCATGTCGAAGGTGACGTCCGACATATAGAGGAAGTAGTTGGCGAAGTATTCCTTGATCTGGTAGCCCTTGTAGCCGCAGCAGATCACAAACTCATTCACGCCGTGGGCGGAGTAGATTTTCATGATGTGCCACAGGATCGGCTTGCCGCCGATTTCCACCATGGGTTTGGGCTTGGTGTCGGTCTCCTCGGATATCCGGGTTCCCAGGCCGCCGGCCAGTATCACTGCCTTCATTTGCTCCGCCTTCAGATTGTGTATTTTTCGCTACTGTTTTGATAGCTGAATATGCAGTGTTCGCGAGGGCTGGAGCGCTATTTTGCAAAAACCGTTCCGCCAGATCTAGACCTGCATGTTCATGATGTCAGTGTAAGCCTGAACCATGCGGTTGCGCACATGCAGGCTGGCCTGGAAGCCGATTTGCGCCTTCTGGATGGCGACCATGGTTTCTTCCAGGCTGACCTTGGGGTTTTCCATCTGCACTTCCTTCTGCAGGCGGGAGGCTTCGTTCTGGGCCGCACTGACTGAACCCAGTGCACTTTGGAGCGCGCCGGCAAATCCACCACCCACGCCGCTGGCCGGGCCCGACGCGCCGGGCCGCACGCCAGCGCCGGGGCGGATGGTCGTGGGCATTGATACGGGGCTGAGCTTGAGGTCCATGGGGGATCTCCCTGGTTGATTGGGGTGCGGCAATCCTATTCCCCGGCCGGCAGTGCCATTATTTTGAATTGGTGGGGAAAACCGGTGCTTATTACCCTAATGTTTTCGGGCTCGGGTCGAATAATCAATCCAACTCGTGAGGCCAAGCGCGCCCCAATAGCACCGGAAAACATAATGCCTGCAGTAGCCACCATCCCTGTCAATCCCACGATCGCCCAACGTCTGGCCAGTCTGGACCAGGGTCAGCGCCTGCGTCTGGCACTGGGCATTGTGCTGTTTGTCGCCATTGGCATCGTCGGCCTGGTCATGGGCCGCCAGGCCGAATGGCGCATTCTGTATTCCAACCTGGCCGACAAGGATGGCGGCGCGGTCATCACCCAGCTGAACACCCTGAATGTGCCCTACAAGCACTCAGAAGGCGGAGGCGCGATTCTGGTGCCGGCCGACCGGGTTCATGATGTGCGCCTCAAGCTGGCGTCGCTGGGTCTGCCCAAGGGCTCGGTCAATGGTTTCGAGATGATGGAGTCCAACCGCTTTGGCATGACCCAATTCCAGGAGCGGCTGACGTTCCAGCGCGGGCTGGAAGG
>JAVBYK010000363.1 GCA_030824095.1 bacterium | reverse complement strand
ACCAGCTCGGCGGCACCCGGGTTGAGCTGCAGGCGGCGGGTGTAGACCTCTTCCAGATGCGCGACGGTCACACCCTTGAGCAGGGCCACGCGCTGGCGCAGGCTTTCCTTGTAATCGGTGATCTCGCCGCGCATGGCGGCTTCGGTGATGGCGGCGACCTCGGTCTTGCGTCCGGCGGCATCGGCAATCTCGTCCACGCACTCGATGTTGATCAGTGTGGAGTCCATGTCAAAGGCAATCAGCTTGAAATCGGACAGTTTCTGGCCGCTTTGGCAGTTGCGAAGGACCAGGCCGGGGGCAAATTCAAGGGCTTGCATGGAAGTTATTGCTATCAAATATATAGCTACTTATTCAGTATCTACGAGGGCTAGTGGGTGATTTTGCTCGCAATGATCTGGCGCGGGCGGTGCAGGATAGTTTAATCGCTTGGCCCCAGCACCCGGACGGGCCGGCGCGTGGCACGCCCGCTACAGGGGTGAGGGAATCGTTTGATGTGGATCAAAACCATGTTAGGCGCGTGGCTGACCCCAGGCACGGTTTGGAGAGTGCCGTGGTACACCATCGCGTGGATGTGATTCGGCCGCAGAGCCGTCACCGCCCCCGGCCCCGACCCGCACCTGTTGGATTGAGCTTTTTGTAATTTCTTGGAGAGGAAGATATGAGCAGCGATACAGCCATTGCCTGGACGCAGGATCTGAACACCGGGATCGAGGTGCTGGACAACCAGCACAAGCGCATTGTGGATTACATCAACCAGTTGGGCGCGGCCATCAAGCAACGGGACCGTACGGCGGTGGGCGGTGTGCTCAACGAGCTGGTGGACTACACCATCTCCCACTTTGCCTTTGAGGAAAGCCTGCAGGAAGAGGCGGGCTACCAGTACGCCAAGCCCCACAAGGCCGTGCACGAGGTGTTCATCAAACGCGTGGCCAAGTTCCAGGAGAAACATGACTCCGGTGAAGACGTGGCGGCCCAGTTGCACGCCATGCTCAGCACCTGGCTGATCCACCACATCAAGCGCGACGACATGGCCTACGTCAAAGAGGTCAATGCCAGGATCAACCACATCGTGGAGAACAAGAAGGAAGGCAACTGGCTGAGTCGTTCCCTGGGGCGGTTCTTCAAGTAGTCGACATAATTGCTATCGGTTTGATAGCTGGCGAGGCAAGCTCTACGAGGGCTGAAGCCAGTTTTCTGTTTTCAAATCGGGTACGCGGGTAAATTCTGCATCTGCCGTGACCAGGGTGGCGCCCAGGGCGATGGCGTGGGCGGCGATTAGGGTGTCATTGGCGCCAATGGGCGTGCCGGCCTGCTCCAGATGGGCACGCAGGCGTGCATAGTGGGAGCACACGCTGTCGTCCAGCGGCAGCACCAATAGCTGTTCCATTTGCCGCTCGTAGGCTGTTTGCAGTCGTTGCGAGGGGCGTTTGATCAGCCCGAACAACAATTCACATTGCACGACAACACTGGTGACCACGGTGCAATCGGGTTCTCGCAGCAGCCTGGCGCGGTAGTGGCGCGCCTCTGGGCCTTGGGCATCGCGCATGATGCGGCTGATGATGTTGGTGTCGAGCAGGTAGGTGGTGGCGGACGGCATGCTCAGTCTTCGCCGAAGTCAATGTCATCCAGGGGTAACAGACCCTCGTCGCCGATATCTGGAAAATCTTCCTCGCAAGGGCCAAGCTTGGCGATCTCGTCCAGCGCCAACAGCAACGCGGCGGCCGAGCCTTTCTTGGGCCTGTCTGGCACCAGCTCCAAAATCAGCCGATTGCCCTCGCGGTGCATCATGGCATCGGTGCCGGGCAGCTCAAATTCCTTGGGAATGCGCACCGCCTGGTTGGCCCCGTTCCGAAAGAGCTTTACAGTTCTAGCCCTCGTATCGGCAGCGTAGGGTGCTATCGTTTCAGAAGCGTGGTGGGTGGGGTTTGGTGTGAGGGTGGACATGATCAACCTCCTTCGGGCGACGGAGTTTACTTTAGCATATGTGTCAGCATATGCCAAGAACACAGGGCCGGATGTGGGCTACGGGCGGATCGGCCTGCGCATCACAATGCCGTCCTGGCGCGAGCCCTCACCGGCATCGAAGAAACCGGCGAAGCGGGCAATTTCCACGAAACCCAGGCCGGCGTAGATGCGCCGCGCCGGCGCCCAGGCGGCGTTGACCAATAGTAATGTGGAGTTGAGTTGGGGAAACGCCTGAGTCGCATGCGCCAGACAGGCGCTCAGCAGTGGTGCGCCCAGGCCCAGGCCGCGTACGGTGGGAACCAGGGTCATGGAGCTGATGTACAGCTCGTTGCCCAGCACCGGGTCATGGCGCTCACGGATGTCGTGGCCAAGCGTGAAATGCGCTGCATCAGGTTGCGGCGTGGCGCGCCAGATTTCGGAAAACACACAACCCACGCAGTCTGCCCCCCGCCAGGCCATCAGCGAGCCCTGCGGGAAAGTGGCGATGCGCAGGGCGTAGGCGCTGCGCAGTTCCTGGTGGCCGGCGGCAAAGCCCTGGCGCTCCAACTCCATGATGCGGTCCAGGTCGGCTACTGTGGCTTCCACCAGGCGCAGGGCATTGTTGTCAACGGGTGTGGGCATCTGTGGATGGCGGTCCATTGGCTACGATGGGCTGGTTCAATACCCTTCAACCAACCAGCGTCATACCCGCGTGTTTGGATGCGCCAACATCAAAGGTCATGGTTTGCGTGCAACCAGCGCCGGATGCAGAACGCTCGATCAAGCAGTCCGCAAAGTCTGCCTTGCCTACTGCAAAAACTCGCAGCGCGCGCATCACCTGATCGGCCCGCTCCACCAACAGTTGCTTGGTACGCAGAATGGCCTCCAGCGCCTGCGTGACCTGTTCACCCGTTAGCTCGTAGCTGGAAGTCAGCACCCAGTACAACTCGATGACGCAGACGTGTGTGATGTATCCGGGGTTGTCGCTATCCAGCGATTCAATCAGCTTGCTCGCCTTGGGCGACTGCTTGGGGTCGTCCTGCATGATGTAACGCACAAGGACATTGGTATCCAGGCCGATCATCGTGCCGCAGCTCCGCGCCTGGCGATGGCGGCATTCATGGCCTCAATGGAAACGGTCTTTTTGGCAGGGCCGAACATGCCCTTTAGCGCAGTCACCTCGGCGGTAGCCGCCACAAACTCGTAGCGCCCCGGTCCGATGTGAACGAACTCTACGCGATCACCCGTATCCACCTTGAGGTCGTTGCGGACATCGATGGGTATGGTGATCTGGCCTTTGGAGGTTAGGGTTGCAGTGGTCATATTGATTTCCTTTTGCCTTACTATAAAGTAAGGAGCGTTGGAAGTCAAAGCTTGTAGGTCTTATAGGCTGTAGCCCTCGCCGATTGTGCGTCGAGTGCTATCGTCTTTGATGCGCCTTGGGAGCGAGGCTGCTTGGTCGCGTGCGGCGTGGGGGGAGGCATGTATCGATGCCGAATCGAGCTACTCTATATCCAATGCATTGCGAACTACAGGCGCCAAAGAATCGACGGTGATCCCCCTGCGTTTGGCATTTGGGGAATCGACCCAGTCGCGAAGCAATTTGGCACCTTTGGACGCGTTGCAGCCAACACAACACAGCGCAATGTTGTTCATGGTCGCTAGGTTGACGTCGTTGACTATGTGTTCCCAGGACCATGCCGACTTTCTCTCTGCGCCGAACTGAATTCCGCAGTAAACGCAATTCTTGTCCCTTGCCAGGACTGCCATTTCCACAGCTTTAGGAATCCCCCACTTGTTAGCCATCTGTTACCCCTGAAAGGTTTTGACCGCTGACCCAAACTCTGCAGTGCATGCTATAGAGTCACGAATCGGCGCGTAGCCATACCCCTCGGCTACTTCGAGGCAGCAGGAGTAGCCACAGGCTCCATCACCGGCTGCCCCAAGTTCCGCAGTACATCCCGCACCATCTGCGCCCGGTCCTTGGTCTCCGGCAGTTCGCGTTCAATGCGCAGCTTCTCGTTGCCCGCCAGCTTGATGTGCTTGTTCTTCTGGATCATCTGGATGATCTTCATCGGGTCGATGGGCGGGTTCTTCTGGAAGGTGATGGTGATCACGCCCGGCGCGGCGTCGACCTTGAGCACGCCATAGGGCTTGGCCAGCACGCGCAGGCGGTGCACGTCAATGAGGGTCTGGGCCTGGTTGGGCAGCTTGCCGAAGCGGTCCACAATTTCTTCCAGCAGCGTGTCCACCTGGTCGGTGGTCTTGGCGGTGGCCAGCTTTTTGTAGAAGCTCAGGCGCAGGTGCACATCACCGCAGTAGTCATCGGGCAGCAGTGCCGGAGCATGCAGGTTGATGTCGGTGGTGACATTCAGCGGGCTCAACAGGTCGGGCTCTATGCCGGCCTTCAGGCAGCGCACTGCTTCGGACAGCATCTCGTTGTAGAGCTGGAAACCCACCTCCAGCATATTGCCGCTCTGGTTTTCGCCCAGAACCTCGCCGGCGCCGCGGATCTCCAGGTCGTGCATGGCCAGGTAGAAGCCGCTGCCCAGTTCCTCCATGGCCTGGATGGCGTCCAGGCGCTGGGTGGCTTGCTTGGTCAGGCCTTCGATATCGGGCACCATCAAATACGCATAGGCTTGGTGGTGGCTGCGGCCCACGCGGCCGCGCAGCTGGTGCAACTGGGCCAGGCCGAACTTGTCGGCGCGGCTCATCACAATGGTGTTGGCGGTGGGCACGTCGATGCCGGTCTCAATAATCGTCGAGCACAGCAGCAGGTTGTAGCGCTGGGCGATGAAGTCGCGCATCACGCGCTCCAGCTCGCGCTCGGGCATCTGACCGTGGGCGACGGCAATGCGGGCCTCGGGCAAGAGTTCCTCCAGCTTGGCGCGGCGGTTCTCAATCGTCTCCACCTCGTTGTGCAAGAAGTAGACCTGGCCGCCGCGTTTCAACTCGCGCAGCACGGCCTCGCGGATCACGCCATTGCCCTCGGTGCGCACAAAGGTCTTGATGGCCAGGCGGCGCTGCGGCGCAGTTGCGATCACGCTCAGGTCGCGCAAGCCTTCCAGCGCCATGCCCATGGTGCGGGGAATCGGCGTGGCGGTCAGTGTGAGCACGTCCACCTCGGCGCGCAGGGCCTTCATCTGCTCCTTGTGGCGCACGCCAAAGCGGTGTTCCTCGTCGATGATCAACAGGCCCAGGTTCTTGAAGTGGGTGTCTTGGCTCAAGAGCTTGTGTGTGCCCACGACGATGTCCACCGTGCCATCGGCCACGCCCTTGAGCGCCAGATTAATCTCCTTGGTGGAGCGAAAGCGGCTCATCTCCGCCACCTTGACCGGCCATTTGGAAAAACGGTCGGAGATGGTCTGGAAATGCTGCTCGGCCAGCAGCGTGGTTGGCGCCAATATGGCGACCTGCTTGCCTCCGGTGACGGCGATAAAGGCGGCGCGCAGCGCGACTTCGGTCTTGCCAAAACCCACATCGCCGCATACCAGGCGGTCCATGGGGCGGGGGCTGACCATGTCCTGGATCACGCAGTGGATGGCCGCCTTCTGGTCAGCGGTTTCCTCAAAGCCAAAGTCGTTGGCAAAGGTCTCATAGTCCTGTGGCGAGTAGCGGAAGGCGTGGCCTTCGCGTGCGGCGCGGCGGGCGTAGATGTTCAGCAGCTCGGCGGCCGAATCGCGCACCTGCTCGGCGGCGCGGCGCTTGGCTTTTTCCCACTGTCCGCTGCCCAGCTTGTGCAGCGGTGCCTCGTCGGCGCTGACACCGGTGTAGCGGCTGATCAACTGCAGCTGGCTGACCGGCACGTACAGCACGGCCTTGTCGGCGTATTCCAGGTGCAGGAATTCCTGCATCTCGGGTTCGCCATTGGGCAGCTTGTTGCCCAGGTCCAGGTGGATCAGCCCACGGTAGCGGCCAATGCCGTGCTGGGAATGCACCACCGGGTCGCCCACGTTCAGCTCGCTCAGGTCCTTGATCAGGGCCTCAACGTCGCTGACCTGTTCCTGCTTTTTGCGGCGGCGGGTGGTGGGCGCGCTGGCGAAGAGTTCGGTTTCGGTGACCAGGTCTATGCCGTATTCCAGCCAGCTAAAGCCGATGCTCAAGGGCGCGGTGGCAATGCCGAATTTCTCGTTACTGGTCTGGAATTCCAGCAGCGAATCAAAGGCCGGTGGGTTGACGCCGCTGGCGCGCAAGAAGTCCAACAGACTCTCGCGGCGGCCATCACTTTCGGCCAGGATCAGGACGCGGTGCTGGGTGTTGCGGGCATGCAGCTTCAGACGGGCCAGCGGATCTTCGCTGCCGCGCTCGGCGGCCATAGCGGGCAGGGTCTCCAGCTCCACATAGGGTGAGCCAGGTGATTCTGTGCCAGATTGGCCATCAGCCCTCGTCAATGCTTGGTTTGATGCTCCTGATTTAATAGCAAGTTGGGCGTAGGCATTGGCCCGTGCATAAAACTGTTCGGTGCCCAGAAACAGCGCCTCGGGCGGCAGCACAGGGCGCTCGGGGTCGCCCTGCACCAGTCGGTAGCGGTCCTTGGTGTCCTGCCAGAAGCGCTGAAAGGCGGGTTCCAGGTCGCCGTGCAGCACCACCGTGGCATCCGCGCCCACATAGTCGAACACCGTGGCGGTTTCCTCGAAGAACAGCGGCAGGTAGTACTCGATGCCGGCCGTGGCCACGCCGGTGCCCATGTCCTTGTAGATGCGGCTCTTGGTCGGGTCGCCCTCCAGCAGTTCGCGCCAGCGGCTGCGAAAGCGGGCCCGTGCGTCGTCGTCCATCGGGAACTCGCGCCCGGGCAGCAGGCGCACTTCGGGCACCGGGTACAGGCTGCGCTGGCTGTCCGGGTCAAAGGTGCGGATGGAATCGATCTCGTCGTCAAACAGGTCCACGCGGAACGGCACCAGGCTGCCCATGGGGAACAGGTCGATCAGGCCGCCGCGCACCGCATATTCGCCGGGGCTCACCACCTGGGTCACATGGCTGTAGCCGGCCAGCGTGAGCTGTGCCTTGAGCTTGGCCTCGTTGAGCTTTTGCTTGACCTTGAATTCAAACGTGTAGCCAGCCAGGAAGCTGGGCGGCGCCAGGCGGTACAGCGCCGTGGTGGCGGGCACGATGACCACATCCGCGCCGGTGTCCTTGTCGCGCTGGGAGATTCTCCAAAGGGTTGCCAGCCGCTCGCTGATCAGGTCCTGGTGCGGCGAGAAGGTGTCGTAGGGCAGGGTTTCCCAGTCGGGGAACAGCGCGCAGCGCAGCGTGGGGGCAAAGAAGGCAATCTCGTCCAGCAGGCGCTGGGCGTCATTGGCGTCGGCCGTGACTACCGTCATAGGCTTGCCGGCCGCCTTTTCGCGCTCGCCCAGGCGGGCCAGCAGCATCGCGTCGGCAGAGCCGGCGGGGCGGGGCAGGGTGAAGCGTTTGCCTACGGCGAGTTTGGGGAGTTCCATTGGATGGTACAAATGCAAAAACCCCACGCCAAGGGAGGTGTGGGGTGTTAATCAAATCACTGGTCACAATTTTAGCGTTGCCGGGTGGGCGGGAGTGTATTGGCGGGTGGAGTCGGTTTACCATGGGGCAAGACGGAGAGCTTGATCGACTCAGACAACATGGACCCGCTTCCAAATACCTCTCATCCAGTTGACCCCGCGACGCTGATACCCGAGCCGGCCACAGTGGGATGGCAGCCGTTGTTGCGGTTCATCCTGCCACCTGCGGTGATATCCGGTTTGTGTATTGCGGCGGGGCAGGTGCACTACCTGTTGTTCCACACGCTGGCGGAGTTCTTTTCCATCATCATTGCCGGCACTGCGCTGGTGGTGGCCACCACCTCGTTTCGCTTCACCCGCAACCACTTTGCCGTCTATGTGGCCGTGGTCATTGGCTGGTGTGCCGCGCTTGATCTGATTCATACGCTGACCTACAAGGGCATGCACCTTGCCGGCGTGGACGATGCGAATATTCCCACCCAGTTCTGGGTGGCTGCCCGGTTCATCCAGGCACTGGCGCTGTTGGTGTCTCCGCTGTTTCTGCGCCGCCGGGTGGCCATCAGTTTTTTGCATGGCGGTTTCGCCGGGTTGGCTCTGGCGGTGTCCCTGTGGATTTTTGGGGGCGGTTTCCCGGCAGCCTTCATTGAAGGGCAGGGGCTGACCCCGTTCAAGATTTATACCGAGTACGTGATCATCGCCCTGCTGGCGGCCAGTTGCGTTTTGCTGTGGCAGCAAAGGGGGCTGATGCCCCATCGCCTCTTTGTGAGCATGTTGCTCGCGCTCTTGGCCATGATGGGCTCCGAAATGGCCTTCACCCAGTACATCAGTGTGTACGGCATGGCCAATCAAACGGGCCATGTGTTGAAGATATTTGCGTACTGGTTTGTCTACCAGGCATTGGTGCAGAGCACGCTGCGCGAACCGTTTGACATGCTGTCCCGCAGCGCCAGCACCTACGATGCCGTGCCGGACCCGGCGTTTCTGATTCGCCAGGACGGGCTGATCCTGCAGGCCAACCAGGCTGCAGCCCGGTATGTGGGCGTGGCGGCGCAGGACCTGATCGGACGGCCGGTGCATGCCTTGTTTCATGCGCCGGGCGTTGCGCAGCAGGATTGTCCGGTTTGTTCGCGTCTGGGAGACCCAGGAGGCCTTGGCGAAACCTTTTCGGTCGAAATCCAGCGGGGAGTGGCGTTGGGCAGCGTGGAGTGCACGGTGGCACCGTTTTTTGTCGGTGGCGGTGAACGCAGTTTTGTGCAGGTGGTCCGCGACATCACCGAGCGCAAGCGCCTGGCGGCTGAACGAGAGCAACTGGTGCTCAATCTGGGCGAACGGGTCAAAGAACTGCGCTGCCTGTATTCCTTGTCGAACCTGATCAACCTGAAGGGGCAGGACATTCCCGGCCTGCTGTCAGGTACAGCGAGTCTGTTGCCCTCTGCATTTCTGTTGCCGCAGGCCGCGCAGGCCATGATTGAGAGCCCATGGGGGCAGTTTGGCGCCGAGGTCACCCAGCGCGAAGCGCGGTGTTTGAGCCAGGAAATGTCCATTCAGGGCAGATCAGTTGGTTTCTTGCATGTGTGGTACCCGGATAACGTGCAGTTTGACGGCGCCCCATTCTTGCCGGAAGAGCGTGAACTGATAGCCACAGTGGCCCAGCGGGTGGAAGAGGCCATTGAGCGGATGCAGGCGCGCGCGCAGGTTCAACAGTTGACCTACCTGTACGAGACACTGAGTTCCACCAACCGCGCCATCGTGCGCAGCACCAACCCCGATGAGTTGCTGCAAACGGTATTGCAGGTGCTGATCCGCAATCAAACGTTTGCAATGCTGTTCATCGCGAGAACGGACAACGGATGCATGCCTCTGTCGGTTTTGCACGCCCACGGGATTGACTCCCAGCAGCTGTCGGCCCTGCGGTCGATACTGGCACGCCCGGAGAGTGCATTTGGTCGGGTGTTTGATTCGCTGCAGGCGGGCCGGGTCGTCACCGTGCCCCTGCCCACGCGTGAAGGGGCTGACGCATGGGAGTGCTACTTGCTGGATGCCGGGGTTCGTGAGCGCGCCATTCTGCCGGTGATGCGGGAGGGGCGGATTTGGGGCGTGATTGGGCTCTATGTAAAGGGGCCGGCCTCCTTCGATGACGCCCAGTTGAACCTGCTCAATGAGATGGCCGAGGACCTGGCGTTTTCGCTCAATGGCATGGCGGCCACCGAGCGGAGGAAATCGGCCGAGCAACGTGCGGATGCATCGGAGTTTCGGTTCAGGGAAGTGTTCGATGCGTCTCCCGCGCCCATGCAGATAGAGTCCCTGTCCACCCGCACCATGCGCTCCATCAACCGCGCCTTCCAGCATTGGCTGGGGTATGACCCGCAGGACATCGTGACGGAAGATGACTGGTTTGACAACGCCTATGCCGACCCGGCGTTGCGATTGCAGATGCGCGAGCAATGGCCCGCCTTTGTCGCAGCGGCAAAGGCATCGCGTCAGCAGGTCTATTCGCCGGAGTTGCATCTGCGCGCCAAGGATGGCAGTGAACGCATTGCCATCGGAACCATGACCGTGGTGGGGGATGACGCCGTCATCGCCTGGCACGATTTGACCGAAATTCGGCGCAATGAACAGGCCCTGCGCGACAGCGAGCAGCATTTCCGCAGCATGATTGAGCAGACCGTGACCGGCATCTACGTGCGCCGGGGCGATTGCCTGGTCTATGTCAATCCAGCGTTCTGCGAAATGATTGGCTGGTCGCGTGAGGAGCTGATGGGCCGGGATGTGTGGACGCTGTCCACCAAGAACCCGGATGCCGATCAGCGTGTTCGTGACGCGCGGGCCTTGCTTCAATCCGGTCAGCGCAGTGTGCGCTACAACATTCCCGTGTTGTGCAAGAACGGCCAGGTCCGTGAAATGGCATTGCATGCATCGTCGATTCAATGGGATTCCGAGCCTGCGACCATCGTGATGGCCGAAGACATTACCGAGCGCAAACGTGCCGAGGACAAGATCGCTGATTACCTGGCGCAGCTGCAGGCCTCGATGCGGGGCACGCTGCAGGCGGTGTCCAACATGGTCGAACTGCGCGACCCCTACACCGCTGGTCACCAGCGGCGAGTGGGCGAAATTGCCGGTGCCATTGCGGCGGAGTTGGGATGGTCGGCACAGCGTTGTCAGGAGATTGAGCTGATTGGCCTGGTGCATGACCTGGGCAAAATCTCGGTGCCGGCGGAAATTCTGTCCAAGCCAGGGCGATTGGCCTCGGTGGAAATGGAAATGGTGCGGGGCCACGCGGAAGCCGGGTATGCCATTCTGAAGGACGTGCCATTCACATTTCCGGTGGCAGAAGTCATTCGCCAGCACCACGAGCGTTTGGACGGTAGCGGTTATCCGCAAGGGCTCATGGGCGAGCAGATATTGCCGGAGGCCCGGGTCCTGGCGGTGGCCGACGTGCTGGAGTCCATGTCCGCGCATCGGCCCTACCGCGCTGCGCTGGGTGTGGACGCCGCACTGGCGGAGCTCGAGGATGGGCGTGACCGACTCTATGCCGGCGATGTGCTGGATGCCGTTTTTCGGTTGTTGCGTGACAAGGCCTACCAGTTGCCCAAGTAGCAGGGCTTTAGACTCTGGCTCGTTTTGTTTTGTTCTTTGCCTTGAGCGTTTTCTCTATGTCCGAACCCGTCGCCATCAATCCCGCACCGTCCCGCATCTGGGCGCTCATTCCCTGCGCCGGTACCGGTTCGCGCGCTGGCGCCCTTGGCCCCAAGCAGTACCAGCCTGTAGCGGGCCAGCCCATGGTGCTGCACACGCTGGCGGCCTTCGCCGCGGTGCCGCGGATGGCCGGTGTGCTAGTGGTTGTGTCGCCAGGTGACACCTTCTTTGATGATCAGGATGCTACGTTTTTGATAGCTACTTGTGGAGGTTCCACGAGGGCTGGCAGTGTTTTTAATGGCTTAGGTGCCCTGCTGGAGCGCGGTGCGGCGGCAACTGACTGGGTGCTGGTGCACGATGCCGCCCGCTGCCTGATCACGCCTGAGCAGATCAACGCATTGATCGACGCCTGTGAGTACGATGCCGTGGGGGGGCTGCTGGCGCTCAAGCTGCCGGATACGCTCAAGCGTGAGGTTGGCGGCCGCGTTGTCCAGACGGTGGAGCGAGCGGACAAGTGGCTGGCGCAGACGCCGCAGATGTTTCGCATCGGTGATCTGCAAGCCGCGTTGCAGGCCGCTGGCGATACGGTCACCGATGAATCCAGCGCCATGGAGTTCACGGGCATGGCCCCGCTGCTGGTGGAAGGAAGTGCACAGAACTTCAAGGTGACCTACCCGCAGGACTTTGCGCTGGCCCAGGCTGTGTTGCTGGCACGGGGCGCATGCCCCGCAAGCAACTGAGTAACCGCCTCAGGCGGCCAGTTGCTGGAAGGCCACCTCGGCCGGGTCAAAAAACAGGCAGGCGCGTTCGTAGCGCTGAATGTCTTCCACCGGATACTTGATCGCGCCGTCGACCTTGACATAGCGTGGGCCAGCTCCGACCGCACTGGCCAGGCTGATGGAGGCTTCCGAGCGACCCCAGCGTTTTGCCAGCTCCTGCTGGGACAGCAGCGTGTGCATCTGTGAATCCATGGTGACCTCCTGATTCCGTAACCGTGACGTGTGCAGGCTGTATCGGCATCTGGCAGGGAAAGTGGAGCGGCAATCCACAAATGCGGGGCATTCACCCGCCATTTCCGGGTTTATGGCTTGGCGCAGGCGCACACGTCGTTGCCCTTGTCGAAGACGATGCGCCAGGTGTTGGGTGCCTCGCGGCGCCAGATCGAGGTGAAGGTCGCCACCCGATTGCCTTCAGCATCGTGCACCGGGCCGGAACTGAGGGCCAGATCACCAGAGTCCAACACCTCCACATCCTTGGGCTCCCACGAAAACGGCGCCTTGACCCCGGTGTAGAACCGCGCCCAATGGTTGGCCACGGCTTGCTTGCCGCGCAGTGGTGTCGGCCCGGAGAAAAACACCGCCTCGTCCGACAAATAGCGGGTGAAGGCGGCGTGGTCGCGGTCAGCCATGGTCTTGGCAAAGGCGCGTTCGGTCTCCATCACCTGTTCGCGAGCGCCCGAGGGTGTCTGCGGCACCGGGGACACGGCACAACCGGTGACACAGAGGCTCAACAGGAGGGCAGTTGGGGTGGACATGGCAGGATTCATCTCAGTGCAAACGGAGTTCAAGTCACGGCTTATAGCGTAGGTAATACCCTCGCGCCATAGGGGTTTGCCGGATGCAGTTGGGTGCAGGGTGCAAGCCGTGCGTAAGCGCGCACGGTGAGACTCCTCACGTTCTAGCGATACCCAGCAAACTTGTCAGATGTCAATTGGTGGCACAATCCGGTTTGTAACTAGGCCCTTCCCACGCCACAGTCGCATCCGCCAAACGGTTCAGCCGTGCCGCGGAAGGTTAATTTAAATCAGCTTTAACCAGCTAATGTTTCCTGCAGGGAAACGGAGGTCAGCGGAATATGAGTGAATCCACGTCGCAGAAGACGAGCCCAGCGTCGGTCTATCAGGCCTACGCCAGCAATACGTACCTTTTCGGGGGCAATGCGCCCTACGTCGAAGAGATGTACGAAAACTACCTTGCCAACCCCACAAGCGTGACAGATACCTGGCGCGAGTACTTCGACGCGCTTCAGCATGTGCCCGCCGGTGATGGCAGCGATGCCCGTGACGTGCCGCACATGCCGGTGATCAACGCCTTTGCCGAACGTGCCAAGCAGGGCGGTACCCGCGTGGTGATGGCCACCGGCGCTGACTCGGAGATGGGTCGCAAGCGCACCGCCGTGCAGCAGCTGATCGCCGCCTACCGCAACGTGGGTGCCCGCTGGGCCGACCTGGACCCGCTCAAGCGCCTTGGGCGCGACGACATTCCTGAGCTGGAACTGTCGTTCTACGGTTTCAGCGACGCGGACCAGGAAATCGTTTTCAACACCAGCAATACCTTCTTCGGCCGCGACACCATGAGTCTGCGCGACCTGATGAATGCGCTGCGCGAGACCTACTGCGGCACCATCGGCGCCGAGTTCATGTACACCACGGACCAGAATCAGAAGCGCTGGTGGCAGCAAAAACTCGAAAGCATTCGCAGCAAGCCGCATTTCTCTGCCGAGAAAAAGAAACACATCCTGGACCGCCTGACGGCAGCCGAAGGCCTGGAGCGCTTCCTGCACACCAAGTACGTTGGGCAAAAGCGTTTCTCACTCGAAGGCGGCGAGAGCTTTATTGCCTCCATGGACGAACTGATCCAGCAAGCCGGCGCCAAGGGCGTACAGGAAATCGTGATCGGCATGGCCCACCGCGGCCGCCTGAACGTGCTGGTCAACACCCTGGGCAAGATGCCTGGTGATTTGTTTGCCGAGTTTGACCACACGGCGCCAGAAGACCTGCCCGCCGGTGACGTGAAGTACCACCAGGGTTTCTCAAGCGACGTGGCCACCCCCGGCGGCCCGGTTCACCTGTCGCTGGCGTTCAACCCCTCGCACCTCGAAATCGTCAACCCGGTGGTGGAAGGCTCGGTGCGTGCCCGTATGGACCGCCGTGGTGATGCCTTGGGCAACCAGGTGTTGCCGGTGCTGGTGCACGGTGACGCCGCCTTCGGTGGCCAGGGCGTCAACCAGGAAACCCTGTGCCTGGCACAAACCCGTGGCTACACCACGGGTGGCACGGTGCACATCATCATCAACAACCAGATCGGTTTCACAACCTCGGACCCGCGCGACATGCGCTCCAGTGCCTTCTGCACCGACATCGTGAAGATGGTTGAGTCCCCGGTGCTGCACGTCAATGGTGATGATCCTGAAGCGGTCGTGCTGGCCACGCAGCTGGCGCTGGAGTTCCGCCTGGAGTTCCGCCAGGACGTGGTGGTGGACATCACTTGCTTCCGCAAGCTGGGCCACAACGAACAAGACACGCCGATGCTGACGCAGCCGCTGATGTACAAGAAGATTGCGGCCCACCCCGGTACCCGCAAGCTGTACGCCGACAAGCTGGCTGCCCAAGGACTGGGTGAAACGCTGGGTGAGGATATGGCCAAGGCCTACCGCGCTGCCATGGACGCCGGCATCCACACGGTCGATCCGGTGTTGACCAACTTTAAGAGCAAGTACGCCGTGGACTGGTCGCCCTTCCTGGGCAAAAAATGGACCGATGCTGGCGATACCGCCATTCCGCTGACCGAGTGGAAGCGTCTGGTGGAAAAGCTGACCACACTGCCGACCAGCGTCACCCCGCACTCCCTGGTGAAAAAGGTCTATGACGACCGCGCCGCCATGGGCCGTGGCGAGGTCAATGTGGACTGGGGCATGGGCGAGAGCATGGCCTTTGCCTCCCTGGTGGCCAGTGGCTACCCGGTGCGCTTGTCCGGTGAGGACAGCGGCCGCGGAACCTTTACCCACCGCCATGCCGTGATCCACGACCAGGCGCGTGAAAAGTGGGATGCCGGCATCTACGTGCCGTTGGCGAACGTGGCCGAGAACCAAGCACCGTTTGTCGTCATCGATTCCATCCTGTCCGAAGAAGCCGTGCTGGCCTACGAATACGGTTACGCATCGAACGACCC
>JAVBYK010000519.1 GCA_030824095.1 bacterium | reverse complement strand
CACTTGGTCCAAGCGGGCATACGGCCCCAGGTTGCGCGGCGTGTATTGCTCCGCAGAAACAGAGACTCCGAGTGCGCCAAAACGGTCATCCCCCGCGAACAGCAGCATTTCCAGAATCGACAGACGTGCGGGGCGATCAATGTGGCGAATGATGCGCTCGCCCCAGCGGTCGGGTCGGGCGTCATCCAAAGCTCCAGGCGCGCTTGCGCGTTCGCCCGTGTTGAAGCTCTGGCCGGTAATGAGCGGCAAATCCTCACTCAGGGGAAAGTTCCACCAGGTGGGCGCGTAGGAGAACGTCGCGCAGTCCGGCACGAGCCTGGACAAACTGACTTCGCCGACCAACGTGGGGTTGCTGGGGTCTACCAGAGCCCAGACATACAGCGTGTCCTGAGGCACATAGGTGCGTGGATCGACCATCGTCGTATTCATCTAGGCCCCTGCGCCTTGGTGATCAGCGCTGCCAGGCCTGCTGCCGTCTGCGTCGACCCACCCCTGGGCGTAGGCGACGCACTGGGCCCAACTGGCGCGCGGCGAGGCTGCACTTTGGCGATCTCGCGTTCCAACGCAATGGAGTCGTGCTGGGGTGCAATGAGATCGGCCAACGCGCAGTCTGGTTGGATCAGCCACATGCACATCACATAGGAAGCCATTGCCACTGAGGGGTCGCCCTTTTCAATGCGGGCCATGGTGGGTTGAGACACCCCCAGCCGCTTGGCCCACTGCGCTTGCGTTTCTTTGCGGCGCTTGCGGGCCACCACAATGTTTTGCGCCAGCAGTTCAATCTGCTGAATGACCGCGTGTGGGTAGTCAATGGGCTTGGTTGTTTGCTTTGGCATTCATAGATATTAACAAATTTAACGAAAAATGAAAATTTATGAATAATTTGTGCGTTTCAGCAAGCTGCGCCAGTCAGGCCCGACTACCCGTTGTTGTTATTGTTGTTGTTATTGTTATTGTTGTTATTGCTGTTGCGTTTCTTGTCTTTTGCATCCTGCTGGGCGGCCACCAGGCCGGGCATGCCCAGGATCAGGCCGCCGGTGCCGAGCATGACCAGCTTGCCCTGGTCCTTGAACGCGGAGCCGTCGATGGTGGACAGCTTGTCGGCGTTGCACCAGATGGTTTGCTTCTGGCGCGCCAGCGGCACGGCAAAACTCTGGGTTACATGGCCCCCGCTGTAGCAGGACACGGTCTGGTCCTGGTAGATCAGGTGGTCGTCCTTGCGGCGAGCATCGTCCAGCAGCCAGCGCACCAGCGCCTCTTCGACTTCGGTGCGGTCATTGCCGTCTTCCAGACGCAGGGCGTTCAGAAAACATTCCACGGTGTAGGCGGTGCGTTGCAGGTCTTGGGGTTTCATGTCAGGTAGTGGAACTCGAAGTTCTGAAACGGCAGGTTGGCCGTTTGCACATGGTAGAAGGCGTTGGCCTTTTGCTTCTGGTAATGGTATTCGCGCAGGAACAGCGTGGTCACAAACAGGTTGTTGAGCACGCCGCGCCGGAAGTGCACGCGGTGCAGCGCCAGCAAATCCGTCAGGTCGCACTGCAGGTAGTCTTCCCCCAGGCGCGTGCTGGGCTCCAGGCAGTTGGCGTAGAGCTGGTAGGTGAAGATATGTTCCTGCTTGGTGCGCCGCTCGTCGCCATAAACCACCGGCGTGTCACGCAGCAGCTGCAGGTACAGCGTGTTGCGAATGGCTTCGGGGCAATTGGCCTGCAGCACATCGCGGCGCAAGTGCAGCACCAGTGGGTCACCGTTTACCAGCGTGTGCTGGGTGCGGCGCTGCTTGAAGAGTTGCGAGTCCAGCGCCAGCAGCTCACCACGCAGCTCCAGCACAAAGGCGCTTTCGCTGTACAGCATCTGCAACACCGGGTCTGCGGCGATCAGCGCGCCCAGGGTGTTCTTGGGCTCGGCGATGTCGTTGGGCAGCAGGAACTGCGGCTCGGTTGGCGCAGCAGGCGGCTGCGCAAAGGCCAGGCTGGGGTGCGTGGTCTGCTGGTAGTGCAGGGCGTATTCGCGCTGTTCGGCCGGTGTGTCGGCGGGGTAGGACAGCGGGTTGCCCCGGTAGATGGTCTTTTGCAGGCCGCAGGTGTAGGACTTGCCGCTCTGGTTCTGGACCTTGACGACGGCACAGCCGGTGTTGCAGGTGCTCAAGTGGTCACAGGCCTGGCAGTCAGAGTCAAAGCCCTGCGCCTGGTGGATCTGGCGGATCTTGCGCGCGCCGTTGTCCAGAATGTCCAGGATGGGGTCGTCGAACACATTGCCGTAGCGAAACGCCTCCATGCCCTGGCCGCGCACGCAGGAGTAGACGGCACCATCGCTTTGCAACAGATAGAAGCGCTCGCCGCAGTTGGCCGCGTTGGTGCAATAGCTGGGCTTGAACTCGTCGAACCAGTTGCGGCGCAAGCCCTCTTCCAGTTCGGTGCCCATGAACTCCTGGGACAGTGCGTCGTACAGCGCCTGCTGCTGCGCGGGTGTGCAGGGCGTGAGCACGGCCTCGCCCTTGGCCGCGCGGTTGAGTTCGGAGCCAAAGGCAAACATCAGGTTGAACTGGTTCATGTCAAAGCCCAGCTCGCGGTGCAGGTACCAGATGTCCTTCACCAGCGCCGGAATGTCGGCCAGGTGCTCCGCACTCAACGTGGCCGAGATCTTCTTGGCGTGCGGGTAGCGTGCCAGCAGGCGGATGTTGTCCAGCGTGCGCGGCAACCAGTCGGTGCCGCCGCGCGTGGTGCGGTGGCGCGCGTGCAGGGACAGTGGCAGGTCGATGCTGGCGCTGATCGACACCTTGTGCCGGTCGAACAGCTCAACGAGCGGCGCGAACTTGAACAGGTTGGTCTTGATGTGCGGCGCCGACTTCCTGTGGCCCAGCGCGTTGAGCGCGTCGAAGTGCTGCAGGTAGTGGGCGCGGATCATGCTGAACAGTTCGTCCAGCACGGGCGGTGGCAGCGTGGTCACCTCGCCGCCGTGCAGGGATACGTTGAAGGCCAGCACGCCGGCCGCCTGGAGCGCGTCCAGGGTGTGGCGCAGCGTTTGCACGGCGCGTCCTGCGTCGGTTTTGAGTGCGGCCTCGGTCGTCTGCTTGCCCAGGTAGCAGTAGCTGCAGCTCAGGTTGCAGCACAGCGTGGGCACATACAGCAGATGGATGGCGCGGTCCATCATCACCCGGCGCCGATCACGTCCACGTTCGTGCTGGCGCTGCGTACTTTCTCGATGATCTTGTCGGCCACCTTGTCGAACTTGGCGGCCTTGTTCTTCTGGATCTTGTCGGCCTTGCGCGCGTTGGTAGGGAACTTGTCGCGTTCCAGCAGGAAGCTCTTGCCGTTGTGCGACTGCACCCGCAGCGTGCCGGTGCCGCGTGACAGCGTGATGCGCTTGACGTTGGCGTAGTAGACGATGGTCTGGCCGCACAGCAGGTAGCGCGGCCCCAGCAGCAACTGGCGGCTGGCCGTGGTCCAGGCCAGGACGGGCACCAGCAGGGCGAACAGGCTCACGGGGAACACGATGAACCCGGTGGCGATGAGCAGCAGCGCCAACCCGAAGCTGATGCCGGTGAACCAGCGCCGCGCGGGGCTGCGGATGGCTGCGTCGGCATGCTGGTATTTGAAGAGTGCGAACTCGGTGGGTGTCATGGTCGTTGCAAAGTTTACAACGGTGTTCTTGTCCACCAAGTCGCTCTCAGTCAAATTGGCTAATAGCCCTCGTGAAATGGTCGTATATAGCTATCAAATACATAGCTTAATTCTGTCGTGTCACGATGGCAAAGGTGCCCGGCGCCTTGTCGATCAGCCCGAAGAAACGCACCAGGTCGATGGTGCTGCCGCTGATCTTGAGGTCGTCACTCATCAGCGTGTCCTTCACGCCTGCGGTGCCGGCAATCATCTTCACGAAGATGGGCCGCGTCAGGGTCAGCGTGGCGTTGGCATCGGGTTCTGCTCCGGTCGCGTGATTCACGCGTTTGAAGTGCAGCACGGCGTTCTCGATCCACAGCACATAGGTTTCCTTCAGGTCCGTCAGCACCAGATTGATCTTGAGGTGCTTGCCCTCGGCATCCGGGCCATTCAAGCTGCCCGCCATGGCCTCCAGGAATCGCTCGATCGGGGTTTGCAGCAGCATTTCCATCAGCATGGCCTTCGACGCCCCCTTGGTGGGCGGGCCGTTGCGCAGTTCCTGCGCGGCGGTCAGGTAGGAATTGCGCCAGGTGGCGGCTTCGGCCTGGTAGCCCAGCTGGTCATAGGTTTTGGCCAGCAAATCCCGGGCGGTCTTGCTGGCGGGGTCGCCGAAGACGGCGTGATTCAGCAGCTCGGCGGTCCAGCGGTAGTCGCCCTTGTCAAAGGCTGCCTGCGCGGCGGCCACGGCCTTGTCGGTGCCGCCCAGCAGCTCCAGGTAGCGCTTGGCAGATTCCTGCGGCGGCAGTGGATTGAGGTTGGCCGGGTTGCCGTCGTAGGCGCCGATGTAGAACTGGTAGACCGCCTTCACGTTGTGGCGGATGTCGCCGTAGTAGCCGCGCACGCCGAAGAACTCGGACAGGGATTTGGGCAGCTTCACCGTGTCCGCAATCTCGCGCGGCGTGTAGCCCGCGTTGATCAGGCGCACGGTCTGGTCATGGGTGTATTTGTAGACGTCGCGGTGCATGGTGACCAGCTTGCGGATGGCGGCATTGCCCCACACCGGCCAGTTGTGCGAGCCGATGTAGATGTCGGCGCCCTTGGTCTGCTCCAGTGCCTGGTCCATGTAGTTGGACCAGCGCAGGGCGTCGCGCACCTTGGCACCGCGCACCGGCAGCAGGTTGTGCATGTTCTGCGACAGGTTCTCGGCGCCGTCGTAGAGCTTCAGGGCGGGGATGCTGAAGGTCAGTTCCGCCGGGCATTCGGCGCCGGGCACGTTGTAGAACACGAAGTCCACGCCGTCGAGCTGGAGCTTTTGCTCGGGTTGTTCAATCAACTGGTTGGGCGCGATGATGCCGATGCTGCCGTAGGCCACATCCTTGCCCAGGCCCGTGTCCACATTGCCCTTGGCAGAGCGCGGCAGGTCACGCCCGAACTGGTAGAACGAGCGCCGGGCCATGCCCGTGCCCACCATCACGTTTTCGCTGGTGGCCTCTTCCAGGAAACCCGCTGACGCCACGACCGGCAGCTTGCGCGCAGCCACCTCTTGTGGTGTGACCACACCGAGTACGCCGCCAAAGTGGTCGGCGTGGGCATGGGTGATGATGACGGCCGACACTGGCTTTGCGCCGAGGTGCTGGCGGGCAAAGGCCAGGGCGGCGGCCGAGGTCTCGCGGGCGGTGAGCGGGTCCACCACGATCCAGCCGGTCTTGCCCTCGATCAGCGTCATGTTGGCAATGTCAAAGCCCCGCAGCTGGTACACGCCGTCGGTCACCTTGAAGAGGCCGATGTTGGCATTGAGCTGGGCGTGGCGCCACAGGCTGGGGTTGACCGTGTCGGGCGCTGCACCCGCCAGAAAATCGTAGGCGGCAAAGTCTTTCAGCACGCTGCCATCGGCGGCCAGAATCTGACCGCTGGGCTTGGCGATGAAGCCGCGTTTGGCGTCCTCAAAGTCCTGCGGGTCATCGAGCTTGAGCTCCTTGGCCACCTGGGCATTGGCCTGCTGGGTCTGGGGCGACGCATCGCCTGCGGTGCCGCCGATGCCGCTGGTCTTGTTGCCGCAGCCGGCGACCAGGGTGATGAGTGCGGCCAGCAAGGCCAGCCGGGGCGTGAAATGGCGCACATGCATGGTGGGTGTCTCCTGTTTGCAGTGGCCGATTGTTGAAGGTGGAGGCAAATTCGTCCAATGCATATTTTGTGCAGAATCAATGCATCAGATACATCAACGTCTGCCAGGAGCCCCCGCATGGACCTCAAACGCCTTAAACACCTGGTGGCCCTGGCCGACACGCGCCATTTCGGGCGCGCTGCGTTGCAATGCCACCTGACGCAGTCAGCCTTCAGTCGCAGTATCCAGGCCGCCGAGGACGAACTGGGGCTGCTGCTGTTTGACCGTGGCACGCTGGAGGTGCGCTGTACCGATGCCGGGGCCTTTGTCGTCGAGCGCGCCCGCAAGCTGCTGTTTGAGAACCACTGCCTGGAGCGTGACGTCAGCCTGTACCGCGAGCGCCTGATTGGCGACCTGGCCTTTGGCGTAGGCCCCTATCCGGCGGCAACCATGGTGTCGCCACTGCTGGCCGAGATCCGCACGCGCCATCCCGGCGTGTGTGTGCGGGTGGAGGTGAACAACGCGGACTATCTGGCCGCCCACCTGCGTGCCGAGGAGCTGGACTTCTACATGGCCGATGTACGCAATGTGGTGGCGGCTGCCGATCTGGACATCACCCGGGTGGCCCAGTTGTCGGCGGGCTTTTACGTGCGCTGGGGCCACCCACTGCTGTCACGCCCATCCCTGGCCGCTGCGGCCCTGCTGCCCTTCGGACTAGCCAGCGTGCGGGTGCCCGACACCGTGCTACTGGGCATGGGCGCACTGATGGGCCTGGAGGCGGGAAGCCGCCTGCCGCTGGCCGTGGAGTGCGATGACCTGAATCTGCTGAAGACCCTGGCGCTGACCACCGACACCGTGATCGCCTGCACGGATGCCGGCTCGGTCCAGGACGTGGCGGCCAAACGCCTGGTGCGTCTGCAGCTGGTGGATGTGCCGGCGGTGTTTGCCGACATGGCCATCGTGTCGCTGAAAGGCCGAAGCTACTCCCCGATGGCCCGGTTTGCCGTGGACTTCATCCACCACCAGGCCCGGGAGATGGCGCCGGTCTGAGGGCCTGGTGTTCCCCGGCCTTCAGCTGTTGCAAGCGCGCGGTTCGTGTCTCGCGTGGCAACGCGGCCAGCTGCCGGGTGGCCGCATAAAAGGCCGGCCAGTCGTCCGACCCGGCGTGGAACAGGGTCTCAAACGCGCCAACCCATTCGTCATACGCGGCGAGCGCGCCAAAGGCGGCGTTGTTGGCGCTGGCGACCCAGGCGTCATAGCGGTCGTAGCCGCCCCAACGGGCTTTCAGCTCCGCATAGGCCTGGCGGAACTCGGCGTAGGCGGCGGTCTTTTGCGCTGCCAGCTGCTCGGCGCTGGGCGGGGGCAGGCGATCCGTTGCATAGACCGCCAGCAGCGTCTGGCGTGTGCGCGCGGCCAGGGCCCGAAACGCCTGGCGCCGCACATCAAAGGCGGTGTATTCCGCCTGGGCGGTGGCGCCGGCCTGGCTGGCCAGCCAGGCGGCACTGCCCAGGCGCTCCACCGCCGTGGCAAACGACTCGTTGAACGTCGTATCGTCCTTCACATACAGCACCTGGTGCGCCAGCTCGTGGAACACCATGCGCGCCAGCTCACCCTGTGGGTAGTCGATGAAGGTGCTCAGCAGCGGGTCGCCACCCAGCCAGTTGGTCCAGCCCAGCGTCGAGTAGGCCGGCACGCCATAAACACGGGCTTCCAGTCCCTGGGCACGCAGCTCGGTGGCCAGCGCCTGTGCATCGCGCTCGTCAAAATAGCCGCGGTAACCCACACAACCCGTGACCGGAAAACACCAGGTCTTGAGTGTCAGCGAATAGGGCGGTGCCGCCACCACGTTCCACACCACAGCGCGGCGCTGCAACTGCGCATAGCGCTGGTAGCTGGCGTTGTCCGGCAGGTGCAGAGCGCTCACCGCAAAGCGCCGAATCTCCTGGGCCTGTTGCAGGCGTTGCTTCAGCGCGGGTGGCGTGTTGCCGTCACCCAGCCAGTCATCCACCGGGCGGGCCGCCTGCATGATCTGCAGATGCCCCGTGGCGGACTGCAGCAGGTAGCGCGTGTCTGTGCAGGCCGCCGCGAATACCGCGACCAGCAACGCGGCCCCGATGCGTATTTGGCGGCTAACCACGCGCCAAGTAGGCCGCATAACCCAGGACCTCGCGGAAAAGCGAATAGGCGTCGCGCAGTTCAAAGTAGCGGGCATGGCGCGCGCCCGCCACGCGCACGCCGCTGCGTTCCAGTGCCAGCGTGGTGCGTGCGACGTGGAAATACTGCGTGGCAACGATGGCCGAATGCAGTTGGTGGGTGCGCAGGTAGTGCGCCGCGTTGACGGCCGTTGCCCCCGTGTCCACTCCCAGGGGGTCCTGGATGATGGCGCGCGGGGCGACGCCCTGGGCCACGAGGTAGGCGGCCATGGCAGCCGCTTCATCGCGTCCCTCACGCCCCGTGCCGCCGCTGACAAAGATGGCGGGAGCCAGGCCTTCGCGATAGAGCTGGAGCGCCACATCGAGCCGGGACTGCAGCCGCGGGCTCACAGTTCCGTCGGGCCGCACGGTGTTGCCCGGCACCACGATGATGTCCGCTGTGGTGGCGTGGTCCCGAAAGCCCACCAGCGCGATGGCGCCGGCTGCGCCAGTGTAGATGGCCAGGACCAGCAGCACGGCGGCGGTGATTCTTTTCATGGCGCAATACCGGTCGATGAGGGGTGCCGCGCCTATTTGTCCTGCGACGGCTGAATGAAGAACACCATGCCCAACGCGCCGATGGAGACTGTGCGGTCATTCACCGTGGTGTAGGACGCCACGCCCAGCGGGTGGTAGGTCGAGCTGAATGCCGCGAGCGCGCCCATGCCCAGCATTCCCGCCAGCGGGCTGCGCTCGGCGATGGCCTCCTTGATCTTGGTGCGGTGCTGTTCGGGCGACGGGTTCAGGACAAAGGCCAGGGCCACGATGGACCCGGCGACGATGGCGGAAACGAGGGTTGATTTGGTGGACATGGAGACTCCTTGGTGCGCCACTATAGTGCAGGCCGACCGAACCGGGTGGACCGCAGACTTCCCAATTGGTTTTGGATCAATTTCGACCCTGGCCCTCGTGGAATGGACTTTCGCAGCTATCAATTCAGGAGCTTGCTGGAATCGCCAGCCCGCGCACCACTGCGGGCCGCGCCACAAACGCCGCCAGCACGCGCGAGACCTCCGCAAAGTCCTGCATGCCCACCAGCTCGCCCGCCTCGTAATAGCCGATCAGGTTGCGCACCCAGGGGAAGATGGCGATGTCGGCAATGCTGTAGTCGGCACCCATGATCCAGGCGCGATTCTGCAGGCGCTCGTCCAGCACGCCCAGCAGGCGCCGGGCCTCGGCCACGTAGCGGTCGCGCGGGCGCTTGTCCTCAAAGTCCTTGCCGGCAAACTTGTGGAAGAAGCCGAGCTGGCCAAACATCGGGCCGACGCCACCCATCTGCCACATCAGCCACTGCAGGGTCTCGTAGCGCTGGGCCGGGTCGTGCGCCAGGAACTGGCCGGTCTTTTCCGCCAGGTAGATCAGGATGGCGCCGGACTCGAACAGTGCCAGCGGTTTGCCGCCCGGGCCATGGGGGGCGATGATGGCCGGGATCTTGTTGTTGGGGTTGAGCGAGAGGAACTCGGGCGACATCTGGTCGTTGGTGTCGAAGCTGACCCGATGCGCTTCATACGGCAGCCCCGTTTCTTCCAGCAGGATGGATACCTTCACGCCATTGGGCGTGGGCAGTGAGTAGAGCTGCAGGCGCTCGGGGTGCTGGGGCGGCCATTTGCGGGTGATCAGGTGGGAGACAGGGAAGCGCGAGAAATCGGTCATGGGTTTCCTGAAGAAGCGGCGCTGGCGCGCGCGGACTGCGCCATTGTGTCGCCGTGCGCGCCAGGCTGCTGCGTGGGGTGCAATAGCCCGCCCAGCGCTGCGGCGATGGCCCTTGACCGGCAGGGCTTGCGCCCGCACGCGCCAGCGCCTATGCTCAAAGCGACGATCCATCACACTCCCCCCCCCATCACGACAAAACAGGAGGTCACCATGTACAAGCGCATTCTGTTGGCATACGACGGCTCGCAGAGCGGCCAGAAGGCACTGCTGGATTGCCAGGACCTGGCGCAGTGGTCCCAGGCCGAGCTGTCACTGGTGGCCGTGCTGCCCATCAACATTGGCCTGGTCTCCACCGAAGGCGGTGTCTACGACAGCGGCATGATGGAGCGCGAAAAGCAGGGGATGCAGGCGGTGTTGGACGACGGGCTGCAGCGCCTGCAGGCGGCCGGCTATGAGGCCAAGGGTGCTCTGCTGACAGGCGACACGGTGGACGAGATCACCGATTACGCCAAGCAGATCGAGGCTGACCTCATCGTGGTTGGCCACAAGCACCTGGATGGGTGGGCCGCGCGCTGGTGGAAGAGCTCCGTCTCCAAGGCGCTGATCGCACAGGCGCCGTGCAGCGTGCTGGTGGCGATTACGCGCTAGCCATTGGCGGCGTCACCAGCCAGCGTGCTATTCACCCAGTGGTGCGCGTCGCCCAGGTCCGCAAAGAATCGGAAACGCGTATTGGTCAGCCGGAACACTGCATCGAACTTCTTGAGCATCATGCCCATGCCTTCGACATCGGGCGCAGCGACCCATGCCACCACGGCATGTGGCCGCATGTCCTGGATGAACTGCAAGTATCCCTCGCGGTAGGCATCAAATGCTTCCAGTGACATCAAAGCGCTGTTGTGCCAATGCACGATTGCCGCGAAGGTTCCGCTGGACTGCCATTTTTCATAGGCCTTGACCCGCGTGATGCGTAGCGCCTGAATGCCTTCCAGGTTGAATGGCCCCACCGCCTCGTAGCACAGCACCTGTCCGTCGGAGCGCAAGGTAAATTCACCATGCGGTGCAAAGCGTCCGGTACTGTCCCAGCTGGATTGGAGGCGGTTCGTATCTTCGGGATTGGTCATGTTGCGTCTCCAGCTTCCCTGCGTGGGTGGGCTGGCGTGGCCCGCATAGAAAGGCGGCTTCACGCCTATTGCGCCGTCCAGCCACCGTCCACCGGCAGGGCCACGCCGGTGATGCCGGCTGCCGATTCGCTGCACAGGAAGGCCGCCACTTCACCAATGCGCTGCGGTGGCAGCAGGGTCTGGTTGGGTTGCTTTTCACTGAGCAGATCGCGGATGCCGGCGGCGCGGTCGCCGCCGAACTTCGCGGCGCGCAGATCGATCTGGGGCTGGATGATGGCCGTGTCGGTCCAGCCGGGGCAGATGCAATTGACGGTAATGCCCTGGGTGGCAGTTTCCAGCGCCACGCCCTTGGACAGGCCCACCAGCCCGTGCTTGGCCGCCAGATAGGCGCCCTTGTTCACCGAGGCCACCAGTCCATGCACCGAGGCAATGTTGACGATGCGCCCCCAGCCGCGCGCACGCATGCCGGGCACCACAGCCTTCATCGCGTGGAAGGCCGCCGACAGGTTGACCGCCAGGATGGCGTCCCAGCGGTCGGCCGGAAAGCTCTCGATGGGGCAGGTGTACTGGATGCCGGCGTTGTTCACCAGAATGTCCGGCGCGGCCAGTGCCAGGGTGGCGGCGTCCACCAGTCCGACCGCGTCTTCGGCGTTTGCCAGGTTGGCGCAGACGTATGCCGCGCGCACGCCGTGCTGGCTGGCCACGCTGGCGGCCACCGCGTCGCCCTGCGCCTGGGTCTCAATGCCGTGCAGCACCACATGGGCGCCCTTCTCGGCCAGCGCGTGGGCGATGGCCAGGCCAATGCCCTGGGTGGATCCGGTGACCAGGGCGGTTCTGTTCTTCAGCATGGTGTTGTGTCCTATTGCAGTGTGGCGCGCAAGGTGGTCTTGAGCACCTTGCCGTAGTTGTTCTTGGGCAGACTGTCCACAAAGTGGTAGTGCTTGGGGCGTTTGAAGCGGGCAATGTGGTCCAGGCACAGTGCGTCCAGCTGGGCGGACGTGGCGCCGGATGCGACCACAAAGGCCACCACCACCTCGCCCCACTCCGGGTCGCTCTGGCCGATGACGGACACCTCGCGCACGCCGGGGTGGCGCAGCAGCACCTCTTCCACCTCGCGCGGGTAGATGTTGGAGCCGCCGCTGATGATCACGTCCTTGGATCGGTCCTTCAGGGTCAGAAAGCCCTGGGCATCCATGGCACCCATGTCACCGGTCCACAGCCACCCGTCGCGCAGGGCGCTGGCCGTGGCCTGCGGGTTGTTCCAGTAACCGGCCATGACCGTCTCGCCGCGCACGACGATCTCCCCGGTCACACCGTGTGGCACATCGGCGCCGGCCTCGTCCACGACGCGAACCTCCACCAGGGTCTGCGCCACGCCCACGGATGCGATGCGCGAAAGCCACTGCGGGTGGTCATGGTCGGCCAGTTGGCTGCGCGACAGGGCGGTGATGGTCATGGGCGATTCGCCCTGGCCATAGATCTGCACAAAGCGCGGACCCATGCGCGTGAGCGCATGCTGGATGTCCTGCACATACATGGGGCCACCGCCATAGACAAGGGTCTTGAAGCCATCGGCCTCGGCACCGCTGGCCTCCATGTGCTCCACCAGACGTTTGACCATGGTGGGTGCTGCGAACATGCACAGGCGGCCTACGGTGCGGGACAGGTCCACCAGCTCCGCCGGATCGAACCCGCCGGACACCGGCACCACATGCCGTGCCGCCTGGGCCACGAAGGCAAAGTTGTACATGCCCGCGCCGTGCGACATGGGTGCGGCGTAGACGATGGCGTCGTCCGCTTCCACGCTGTCCAGATCGCTGAAGTAGCAGGATGTCATGGCGTAGAGGTTGCGGTGCGTCTGCATCACGCCCTTGGGTCGGCCGGTGGTGCCAGAGGTGTAAAACAGCCAGGCCAGATCACCGGGTTGCCGATGCGTGGGCGCGATGGCGCTGGCCTGCAGGGCTGCGGCATAGTCGGCTTGGTCCGGTGTGATGCGCGTGCAGGGTGTTGCGCGACCCTGTAGCACCACATCCATCTCTTCGGCCAGGTCGGCGGTAACAAACAGCACCTGCGCACCGGCATCGTCCAGAATGAACTCTACCTCTCTGGCGTGCAGCTTGGCATTGATGGGGACCACCGCCAGCCCGGCCCACCAGGCGGCGTACATCACCTCCAGATAGGCCACATGGTTGGTCATGTAGATGCCCACCCGCGCACCGGGCTCCAGGTGCAGACCGTTGCGCAGGTAGCCTGCCAGCCGGGATGCCCGCTCGGCCAGCTGCCCATAGTTCAGGACGGGGGCATCGCCCAGCAGCACCGCTGGGCGCTCGGGGTAGACCCGCGCCGAGCGGACCAGCAACTGGACGATGTTCATTGCTGGCGCTCCAGGATGCTGACGTAGCTGGCAACCGCCGAGCCGCCCATGTTGAACACGCCGGCCAGCGATGCGCCGGGCACCTGCATCTCGCCCGCTTCGCCCATGAGTTGCATGGACGCCAGCACATGCATGGACACCCCCGTGGCACCAATCGGGTGGCCCTTGGCCTTGAGCCCGCCCGAAGGATTGACCGGCAATCTGCCATTGGCCTGCACCACACCGTCGGCCAGCAGGCGCGCACCCTGACCGGGTGCGGCCAGTCCCATGGCCTCGTAGCTCAACAGCTCGGCAATGGTGAAGCAGTCGTGCACCTCGGCAAACGACAGGTCGTTGACCTGACAGCCAGCCTGGGCCAGCGCCTGGCTCCAGGCACGGCGCGGGCCCTCAAAGGCTAGTGCATCGCGCCGCGACATGGGCAAAAAGTCATTCACCTGGGCGCGGCTGCGCAGGGAGATGGCCCGCGGAAACTGGCTGGCCAACGATGAGTCCACCACGATCAGCGCCGCGGCGCCGTCGGATACCAGCGAGCAGTCGGTCTTGCGCAGCGGTGCGGCGACCAGCGGGTTCTTGTCGGACACGGTGTTGCAGAAGTCAAAACCCAGGTCCTTGCGCATCTGCGCCCAGGGGTTGCGCACGCCGTTGGCGTGGTTCTTGGCGGCGATGTGGGCCAGCGTGGCCGAGTGGTCGCCATAGCGGTCGAAGTAACCCTGGGCAATCTGCGCAAAGATGCCGGGGAAGGTGAGCCCGACAGCGGCCTCTTCCTTCACATAGGAGGCATTGCCCAGGATGCGCGTGGTCTCGGCACCGGATACGGCGGTCATCTTCTCGGCGCCAATCACCAGTGCGATGCGGGCACGCCCGGCCTCAATGGCGTCGCAGGCGGCATACAGCGCGGCGGCACCGGAGGCGCAGGCATTCTCCAGCCGGGTGGCCGGTTTCCAGCGCAGCCCATCGTCAGCCTGCAGCGCCAGCGACGATGCAAAAATCTCCGGCACAAAGCCGCCATTGAGCTGGCCCAGCCAGATGCCATCCACCTCGCTGGCGGTGATGCCGGCGTGGGAGATGGATTGCGTTGCAACGCCACCGATCAACGATTCCAGATCCAGCGCATCGAGCCGCCCAAAGGGCGTGTGCGCCCAGCCAACAATAGAAACACCCATAGTAAAGACCTCCAGATTCAGGTAGAACGCCAATATAGAAAACAAAGCCCCGCGCTGGAAGACGTACAAATACCCCATGAACAACACCTGGCCGTATTCACATGCCGCAAGACCCGTTGCCACGCCCGATTCCGCGCTGCATGCGGACGACGATCTGGGGCTGGTGTTCGACCTGGCCCCGGTGGGCTTGTGCATATCGCGCGACCGCATCATCCAGCGCTGCAACACCGCCTTTGGTGCCATGTTCGGCTATGAGACCGACGAGTTGAAGGGGCGCTCCATGGAGGTGCTGTATCCATCGCCCACCGAGTTCGAGAGCATCGGCGCGCAGGGTCTGGCGGTGATGAAGCAGACCGGCGTTTACAGCGACGAGCGCATCATGCGCCACCGCAATGGCCAGCTGTTCTGGTGCCATGCTGCCGGGCGCTCACTGGAGCGCGACCAGCCCTTTGCCTGCGCGGTCTGGATGTTTGAGGACATCTCGGCGCGGCGCATTGTCTCGCGGGACCTGACCACGCGCGAGCGCGAAATCGCCCGCCAGATTGCGGCCGGCCAAAGCACCAAGCAGATCGCCCGCACACTGGGCGTGAGCCCGCGCACCATCGACGGCCACCGTGCACGCCTGATCCGCAAGGTCGGCGCCAAGAGCGCCAGCGAGATGATTGCCAAGGTCATCGGCCTGGGCTGACGCACCCCGCGTAGAACTACCCGAGGGTCAACCCCAGCACGTACTACTACGGCTAGCCGGGGGCTGGCGCCGTCCCTATGCTCGCGCTTCTTTCACAACAGGAGACGGGCATGATCCCTTTCATCCATCCTGCGCTGCGCACGGCATC
>JAVBYK010000520.1 GCA_030824095.1 bacterium | reverse complement strand
CGCATCCATCAGCTTGCCGATGGCGGTGTCAATGTCAGTGGCAACAAGCGCTGGGCGATGCTGGGGCCCCTGCCAACCACACTGCTGGTGGTCGGGGTGACTGACGCGCCGGCGCCAACTGCTACACCCAGTCTGCGCGTGGTCAAGGTGCCCCTAGGCTCAGCAGGGCTGTCGGTGCAACACACGCAGGCCACCCGCTTCGTTCCAGAAGTGCCGCATTGCGCGGTGGACCTGCAAGACGTGGCGCTGGGAGCAGCCGCCCTCTTGCCCGGTGATGGGTATCTGAACTACATGAAGCCATTCCGCACGCTGGAAGACGTGTACGTGGCAGCCGCCACGCTGGCCTATCTCATCCGGGAGGCACGCGCCAACCAGTGGCCAATCGAATACATCGAGCGCCTGGCCGCCGCGCTCACAGCCGTGCGCTCCATTGCGCTGCAGCCACCACTGGATGCGGTGACGCATGTCCTGCTGGCCGGAGCCCTGGACATGGTGCGAAGCCTGCGCGCAGAAGCCACTGCGCTATGGAAAGATTCTGTGGACGCCAACGCCGAGCGCTGGCGCCGGGACTGTGCGCTGTTCGAGGTGGCAGACACCGCCCGCCGCCTGCGTCGCGACCGCGCCTGGGAGCAACTGCGCGCAACAGGCCAGCGTTAGGCCCTATTTGAACTGCAGCTTGGCGCCGTTCAGCGGCACGGCCGTCACGCTGTTCTTGGGCGAGCCGTCAATCAGCTTATCTTTGTTTTATTATCATTTAAAACAGTTGATTGTCGAAACGTAGATACGGCGAGGGGTAGAAGTGAATTTTCGTCAACCGATCAAACGACGCCCAAAAACTCAAATCAGTTGACAGAAACTTTTTAGTCACATACCCGACACGTAAGTTAGCCAAAGCAAAACGGTTTACAGTGCCGCTTACAAGCTTTTGGGTAATTGCGTACTCTGGCCTAGTAGAGCGGCGTTATTGCCATCGTTGATCCGTATTCGCCCAGCGGCACTGGTTTTTGATCGGGCAGACCTCTCTCAATCATGCTTTAAATAGGTGTACTCGAATTGGTGCCATCGGCCCACATGCGATGGACGCGGATGGGCGATTTCGACCTTACTGCGTATGCCGGAATTCACTGACCATCGTTCTGGAAATTGATGACCAGCCTGCTGGTCTTGATCAGGTTGTTTATCCAAAGGCGCGTTGAATCTTGGCTGGACTCGACCCGAAGCGGACACGCGGTAGCGCCGGTGAGCAACTCTAAAGCGGACATCATCAACTGTGGGATAGGCAGGCCTATGAGTCAAAAGCTGGGCAATAAGGCAGGCCTCTTGTTGCCAATACGTCGAAACACGCCCAGACTCACGCTTCTAGTTGCAGAAGCACGCTTGTCGACTGCTCCTAGGATGCACAATGCTGCGTAGCATCACCCAAATCGTAACCGTAACCGCAATCGGACCTCTCCCAGTGGCTAGCTCTGACCAACTTAAGGCGCTCATCAAATCGCACATCAGTCGCGATGATGGACAGTTCTTGTCGGTCGCTATGCAAGTGGCCGCGCATGAGGCGAAGCTCGGGCATGTCAAGTTGGCCGAAGAACTGCGAGATCTGATTGACGCGGCCAAGGCACGTGTCAGCCAAGACCCATCAGGCAAACTGGTCGCAATAGGCAGTGCTGCTAAGCCGAAGAGTGAATTGGCAAATCTGCTCACCGTGTCGCATCCGGCGAACCGGTTGGGGGATATGGTGTTGGACGATGTGGCTTCGACTCAGCTGCACAGAGTAATCAAAGAACAGCGGCAGCTTGCGCGCATCAAGGAGCATGGACTCTCGCCTCGCCGGAAGTTGCTGCTCGTCGGACCACCTGGTACGGGCAAGACAATGACAGCCGCTGCGCTGGCTGGAGAGCTGGGCATTCCCTTGTTTCTGGTCCGTCTGGATTCGCTCATTACAAAGTTCATGGGCGAAACAGCGGCAAAGCTTCGGCAAGTCTTCGACACCATGACTGATATTCGTGGCGTTTACTTCTTCGACGAATTTGATGCCATTGGTTCTCAGCGGGGCATGGCGAATGATGTGGGTGAGATTCGCCGGGTATTGAACAGCTTCTTGCAGATGATCGAACAGGACACGTCCAATAGCCTGATCATCGCGGCGACAAATCACGCTGAGATCCTTGACTACGCATTGTTCCGCCGATTCGACGACGTTGTTGAATACCACTTGCCGTCGCCCACCCAGGCCGGCGAGCTCATTCGTTCACGTATCGGTCGGTTTGCTCCCAAGCCGTTCCGAAAGGATGCAATTCGGGGGCAAGCCGAAGGGCTGAGCCATGCTGAAATTTGTCGTGCTGTCGATGCCGCCATCAAGGATGCGATCCTGCATGATCAAGATAAAGTGCAACCAGCTGAGCTGGGGAAGGCGTTAGAGGAACGCCGACTCGTCAACGCAAAGCTGGCATATAACTCGAAGCACTCGCCCAATCATGCCGGATCACACTCACGATAAGCGCCCCCACTTTGTTCTAGCGAATACCTCAACCCCTCAGGCGTTCACCGCGCCTGGTGGCGGCGGGTCTAATGATGATGTCCCCCAACGGGACCGCGCGCAACACTCGGCGTCTCTCCGAGCCCAACTGAACGCGCTCAAGCCAGTTGCCCAACATGCGCGTCAGGTCCAGCAGGAGCAAGGACTAGAAAGTGGGCTTGGGCTGCAAGTCCAATTCGTTGGACAACCCGACGTTGCACTTGCCTTCGAGAGCCTCGGCTCGGAGCGTGGAAAAGACCCACGCAAGAAAATCGAAGTACTAAGCGTTCGTACAGAAGGCAACACGACCTACGCAAACGTATTTGTCCCCGATGGGAAGCTGGCCCATTTTGAGAAGTACGTTGCGGACTATCTTGCCGAGCGCAAGAAGAGCAATGGCCACGCGCTGGATCACAGTGCATTGCTCGACACGATTCTTGCCATCCGGAGCGCCGAGATCCGTGCGCTGTGGACAGACGACCTGGCGCTTCTACCGCAAGACACTGCGGAGTCAATTTGGTGGGAGGTCTGGCTACCCGTCCGCGGCGACCGACACACGGTGCTTGCGGACTTCCGAAAACTCGCAGCTCTGGCAAATTGTCAGGTCAGCGAGCATCACATCAGCTTCCCTGAACGGTCCGTCGTTCTGATGTACGGATCTCAGCAGCAATTCGCAACATCGGTTCTGACGCTCAACTGCGTCGCGGAACTTCGCCGCGCAAAGGAAACGGCTGAGTTCTTTGATGGCATGACGCCAGTTGAACAGCAGGAGTGGTCAGCCGAGACGCTTGCCCGGTTGACGGTTGCGGCAGAGGACGACACCGTCCCTCGCGTTTGCCTCCTCGATTCTGGTGTGAATCGAGGGCACCCGTTGCTCTCGCCATTCATCGCCGCTGCAGACTTGCACGCAGTCCAACCCGCCTGGGGCGTGGACGACACGGCAAATCATGGAACTGGTCTTGCCGGGCTCGTCGCCTTGGGAGACATGGCGGCGGTCCTGGCGTCGAACGGGCCATTGCTGGTGGAACATCGGCTGGAATCGGTCAAGCTTACGCCGCATCAGGGTGCAAATGCCGGAGATTCGCGACAACATGGCTATCTTTTTGCCGAAGCCGTGGCGCGCCCGGAAGTCGCGGCACCCGCCCGCCCGCGTGTTTTCACATCGGCGGTTACATCTAGCGATGATCGCGACAAAGGGCGGCCGTCGGCATGGTCTGCGACCGTAGATCGCCTTGCAAGTGACTACGATGGGAATGGTCAGTTTCCGCGCCTTTTCGTTCTTTGTGCCGGCAACACGGAGGACGCTCAGACGTGGGATACATATCCAGCAGGCTTGGGTACGCGTGGCATTCGCGATCCCGGTCAGGCCTGGAATGCACTTACGGTGGGCGCCAATACAGAAAAGGTCAACATTACCGAAGCTGATGCTCAGGGCTATGTCCCCGTTGCTCCAGAGGGCGGTGTCAGTCCATATTCCCGGACTTCGAACGGTTGGAACTCAGCATGGCCGCTGAAGCCCGACGTCGTCTTTGAGGGTGGCAATGCTGCGAGAAACGCGTTTGGCTCCATCGGAATAAACAGCCTCAATCTGTTGACCACGCACAACGCCCCCCAGGAGCGTCTCTTCACGACGACCAACGCCACCAGCGCAGCTTCCGCGCTTGGGGCGCGTATGGCCGCGCAATTGATGGCTGCGTATCCGGCGCTGCGGCCCGAAACGATTCGAGCGCTCATCGTGCACTCAGCAGAGTGGACGAGCGCAATGCGTGCAGGCTATTTTCCAGCCCATGGCATGCCGACAAAGTCCGACTACGTGAACTTGATTCGCCATTGCGGCTGGGGGGTACCAAATCTAGAACAGGCGCTATGGAGTGCAGGTAATTCGCTGACCTTAATCGTCGAAGATCAGGTGCACCCATTCAAGAAGGTGACGAGTCGAGGGATCGTCACCCGCGACATGAACTTGCATACGCTGCCTTGGCCGAGGGAACAGCTACTGGCATTGCCGCCAGACACGCAGGTTGAGTTGTGCATCACGTTGTCGTACTTTATTGAGCCGAATCCGTCTGCACGGGGGACTTCTTCGAAGTTCCACTACCCATCACATCGGCTGCGCTTTGATGTGCAGCGCCCGCTAGATGCGACGACCGCAGATTTCGTTGCCCGGATCAACGCGGCGGCGGAGTTGGAAGACGACGGAGCCCCTATTGACCCCAAAGACCCAAACTGGATTCTTGGTGATAAGCAGCGGCATCGCGGTTCGTTGCATAAGGACATCTGGCGCGGAACCGCCGCCGAGTTGGCAAATCGCGGCTTTGTCGCTGTCTATCCCTCAAAGGGCTGGTGGCGCACACGCCCCGCTCAGGAACGCTACAACCTTCCCGCCCGGTACAGCCTGATCGTCTCCATCCGTACGCCTGAAACTGACGTCGATCTCTACACGCCGATCGCTGACATGATTGCCGCGCCGGTCAATACATCCATCGTCATCGAAACCTGAAGATAACGCCGCATTGCCGGTGGTCCACTAATTAGCCGAGGGCCCCCACCTGCTATGCGAACTTATTGCCGCTCCGTGCCGCGTCCACCGAATAGCGGTCTTGTCAAGATGTCTGCAATTGGCCCGCTGCAGGTGCTCTTAAACTGAATTGGCTTTCCAGTTAGGAGTCGTTAAAACGGTCTGAAAGGACTGTTTTTATGTCGGCTAACTGGCAACACGGCTCCACTTTTGTAGACCCGCTGATGGCCAGGTGCCGACGTTCAGAGCAATCGCTCTACAACAGTGAGCGAATTGAAACTGGAGTTAGTGGCACCCTTTGCTCCGGGGCTCAGGTTGCCCCTCAAATGTCTTCGGATCAAAGAGGCTGCATTGCAGGTGTGAACTTATGAACTGAAATTACGGCTTCACAACATCGATTTGTCTTTGATCAGTCGAGAACGCATGGCCTTCCGTTTAACTTGATCCTCAGAATCATCTGACCATGCATGAGAACTACCCCAAGGCCAGTCGGTACCGGCAATGCCCAACAGACGAACTTCTCCTGCGACTCCAGAAATCTTTCGTTCAAACGATCTCCCGTCGACTTTGAAGGCTATCTGATGCACTCCTGCCTTAACTCTTAGGCGAATCATAGAGTCTGGAACGGTTTCCATCGGAGCACCGCTATTGAATGAGATCTCCACTGGATGGTGCCCATCGCCCCAGTAGCGAACAACATAGATGGTGAGGGCATCAGGCACTGACGCAAACTGCTTGGCTTCAGCATCACGTTGAAGGCTCGGTGCGAAGTCCTTTGTACAGACGGCACGTATGCCACGGTCAGTGTGACAGTATGGCTTTTCGGCCAGCTGATCAACTGGTGTGGCACAGCCAAGCAGAGCAAAGATGCATGCCAGGGCAGCGACACTTCTAAAGTTCATTCTTGCCATTTCTTTCTTTCTGCGAGTTACAAACACGTTGGGCACAAGCTGGGCGCGGGCGCCCAGCAATGACTTACTTCAGTACAAACCGTGCCGTAGACGACTTGCCAGTCGCCAACACAACGACCACAACCTTGGTGCCTGCCACCACTTTGAAGCTGCCCTTGGCTTCCAGCTTGTCGCCAGCGGGTTTGAGTTCCACCTCCTGCTTGTCGGTACCGGAAAGCAAAGTCAGCTTGGCTGCAGCCTTGCTGACATCCACGGCTTTTCCGTGGTCACGTAGATGCAATTGCAGCAAATCGGGCTTGGCAACCAGTTCGTAGTCCATGTCTTTGACCTCGACCACGAGGCCACCATGCAGCGGTTTGTGCTCATGTCCATGGGCATGGTTGTCGGCAGCGAAAGCTGCGCCCGTGGTCGCTAAGGCCAAGGCGGCTATGAGTTGAGGGAATTTCATATGTGTTCCTTTCAAGGGGTTAAAAAATCAGAAGGCTTCCGCATTGCGGTCGTCCAACAAGCGTTCGGCGTCCTTTCGGCCAAACAGCCAGAACAGGACTGGCGTCAAATAGGTATCGAGCAGCGTGGAGCTGATCAGGCCCGAGAAGATCACTACCGCAACGGGGTGCAATATCTCGGTGCCTGGGCGCTCAGCCTCAAACAACAGCGGTGCCAGCGCAAAGGCGGTCACCAGAGCGGTCATCAGCACCGGGCTCAACCGTTCCAGCGAGCCACGCACGATCATCTTGTGGTCAAACTCTTCACCCTCGATTCGCATCAGGTTGATGTAGTGGCTGACCTTCAAAATGCCATTGCGCACCGAGATGCCAGCCAGCGTGATAAAGCCCACCAGTGCCGCCACCGACAGCGGCTGGCCCGATAGCCACAGGCCCAGCACCGCACCCACCAGCGCCAGCGGAATATTCACCATGATCAGCGCCGACAAGGTGACTGATTGGTATCGGCTGTACAGCACCACAAACATAAGCACCAAAGACACGATGGACAACAACCCCACCAGTTTGGACGCCTCTTCCTGCGCCTGAAACTGCCCACCCAGTGTGATGAAGTAGCCCTCGGGCAGCTTGGACTCCGCCACTACCTTGCGGATGTCTTCCACGATCTCGGACAGCGCACGGCCCTGCGCGTTGGCCGACAGCACGATGCGGCGTTTGCCATCATCACGGCTGATCTGATTGGGGCCATCACCGTCTTCAATCGTCGCCACTTTGGATAGTGGCACGGCCCCATTGGGGGTTTGCAGCAGGATGTTACCCAGGCCTTCCACCGAACGGGCCGACTCCGGCAGGCGCACCACCAGCGCGAAGCGGCGCGAACCCTCCACAATCTGGGTCACTTTTTCGCCTTCCACCAGGCTTTGCAGCGTGGCCAGAATCTGCGGTGTGGGTACGCCGTATTGCGCGGCTGCGGCGTAGTCCACCCTTACCTTGATCTGCGGTGCCAGCACCTGCTTTTCGATCTCCAGGTCGGCAATGCCGGGCACCGCCGCCAACTTGGATTGCAGCAGATCGGCCTGTCCACGCAGTGTGTCCAGATCGTCACCAAAAATCTTGATTGCAATCTGCGAGCGTACGCCCGACAACATGTGGTCTATGCGGTGCGAGATGGGTTGCCCGATACCAATAGACGCCGGCAGGTTGACCAGGCGCGCACGGATATCGGCCGAAATCTCGTCCATGGATCGGGTCAGCTCGGACGCGGGTTTCAGCCCCACGTCCAGTTCGCTGACGTGCACTCCCTCGGCGTGTTCGTCCAGCTCGGCCCGGCCACTGCGCCGCCCGACGTGGGTGACCTCGGGCACTTGTTTGACCAAGCGCTCCGCCTGCTGCGCCAAGGCAGACGATTCGGCCAGCGTGACGCCAGGGTTCAGCCGTAGACCGACCAACAGCGTGCCCTCGTTAAACGGCGGCAAAAAGGTCTTCGCAAAAAAAGGCACGGCCACCGCCGCCAGCAAAACGGCCAAACCGGCTGCCACCAGTGCGGGCTTCGGGGCATTCAGCACCCGCTGCAGGCTGCTCCGGTAGCCACGTTTGAGCCAGGCCAGCAGTTTGGTGTCGCCATGGTTGAGCGAACGCATGCGCGGCAACAGGTAGTAGGCCAGCACCGGCGTGACCGTGACAGACACCACCAGTGAGGCCAGTGTGGACACGATGAAGGCAATGCCCAACGGCACAAACAGCCGCCCTTCCATACCGGGCAGCGCAAACAGCGGCAGAAACACCAACACGATGATGATGGTGGCATACAGAATGGCAGAGCGCACCTCCATCGTCGCGCTAGCCACCAGCTCGTGTGGATTCATCCGGTGGTCGTGGTGGCGCTCGCGGTCCACCTTCAGGCGGCGCATCACGTTCTCCACACCCACCACCGCATCGTCCACCAGACCACCTATCGCAATGGCCAGGCCGCCCAGCGTCATGGTGTTGATGGACAAACCGAAATATTGGAACACCAGCGCCGTCATGAAGATGGACACCGGAATGGCCGTCAGCGCAATGATGGTCGGACGCAGGGTGCCCAAAAAGAAGAACAGGATTACCGCCACAAAGATGGATGCGCCGATCAACTTGCCTTGCAGTGTGGTGATGGACGCCTCAATAAAACTGGCTTGGCGGAATGTCACTTTGGGCTCGTCCATGCCTGCGGGCAAGGAGCGTTTCATATCTGCCAAAGCCGATTCGATGGAGCGGGTCAACGCAATGGTGTCTGCCGTGGGTTGCTTCTGGATGCCCAAAATCACCGCCGGTTTGCCTTCAAAACCCGCGTCTCCGCGCTTCAGGGCGGGCGCAAATGCCACCTCACCAATCTGGCGCAGCAGAATGGGTTGGCCGTTCTTGGTCGTCAAGGCCAGGTTTTTCAGGTCGTCCAGTCGCGAGGTGCGGCCCAGATTGCGGATCAGGTATTCGCGACCATTGAGCTCCAGAAAACCGCCCGAGGTGTTGGACGAGAAACCTTTGAGCGCACCTTCCAGCTGGTCATGGGTGATGCCCAGCTCGGCCATACGTGATGTGTTGGGCTGCACCTGAAACTGGCGCACCTCGCCGCCAATCGGAATGACCTGCGCCACACCGGGCACGGCCATCAGCCGGGGCCGCAAGACCCAGTCGGCATATTCGCGCACCTGCATGGGAGAAATTTTCCCGGTGTCGATGGGGATCGCAATCTGCATGATCTCGCCCATGATGGAGCTGATAGGCCCCATGCGCGGTACCACACCGGCGGGCAGCCCTTCTTCCATCGCCGACAAACGCTCGGACACCATTTGGCGGGCGCGAAAGATCTCCGTGCTCCAGTCAAAAGTGACGTAGATGAAGGACAGACCGGCACTGGAGACCGAGCGCACACTCTCCACGCCCGGCAGGCCATTCATGGTCGTTTCCAGCGGGAAGGTCAGGAGTTGTTCCACCTCTTCGGCGGCCATGCCTCCTGCCTCGGTCATGATGGTGACCGTGGGTTTGTTGAGATCGGGGAACACATCCACCGGCGTGCGCGACAGCGTGAACGCGCCGTAGGCCATCAACACCACACTGGCAATGATGACAAGCAGCCGGTTGGAGAGGCTATTGTCGAGAAGCCACTTGAACATAGTCTGGACTCCTTTCAGCGAATCTGGTTAATCAAGCTGGCCCCTTGCGTGGCAATACGGTCACCCGCTCTAAGGCCCGAGGTGACGGCAAACGAGGAACCATCCAGAACCTCCACCGTGATCGTGCGTGGCTCAAACCGCTCGGGCGCGGTCTTGACCCACACCACGGCCTGGTTGGCCGGGTTTTTGAGCAACGCCTGTGCGGGCACCCGTATGCCTTTGACACGTGTAGCCGTTTGCACATAGACATTGACCGGCTGGCCCACGGCCAGTTTGGACAAGGCTTGCCCTTCGGCCTGGAACAGCATGGGTAAGGCCTGCTCGCGCAAACTGCGCGCCGCGCCGATAAAACGCAAGGCCACGGTATCCGCACCCAGGGCCAGGGTGGCACCCGCCACGTCGCTCACCACCGCTGCGTCATAGGCAAGCGCCTCTATGCGCAGGCGGGTTGGGTCCACCACCTCAAACAACAGTTCGCGGGCATCGACCACCTGGCCGGCCACCGCGTTGCTGGACGCAATGACGCCCGAGACGGGTGCGACCAAGGCATCGCGGTTGTTCAGGCCGCCACCCACTGCGACCACCCGTTCGGTCAAGCTACTGAGTTCGCTTTGCGCTGCCTCAATGTCCTTGCGTGGCACGGTGTCGGACAACTCTTGCAAGCGGGCCACACGTTTCTCGGCCTGCGCCCGCGCGGCTCGCAACTCAGCCAACACGCTGGCCTGGTTGGAGCGCTCAATGGCACCGCTGGATGGGACCACATAGGCCAGCACATCGCCCTTCTTGACGACCTGGCCTACGCTGGGAAAACCACGCGCGCCCGCTTCCAGGCGCCCTGCCATCAGGGCCTGAACCTTGCCCCCTGCGTTGGGGTCCATCACCACTTTGCCGGCCAGTTCCAGCGAACGGGGTAGTTCAGCGTCGGTTAGCACCAGTGTGCGAACGCCAATCTGGCGTTGGGCCGGTTTCGGTAAAAACACGCTGCCATCGGGCAGGCGCTTGGGACCGTCACCGCTGGCTGCGGGGGGGGCATCACCATGGTCATGGCCGTCGCCCGCCCATGCGGTGGGCGCTAGCATCAACACCACGGCACTCAGCATCTGGCAAGCAGCCAGCATCAAAAAACGGGGCTTCATGCTGCACCTCCCAAACGCGTGTTGCGCTGAGCACCGAGGCGACGCACGGCAAAAGCCAGCAGTGCCAGGGTCAACAGTCCGCCAAGCGCCCATGCGCTGTAGGTCTTCCACGTTGCGCCATGCGCGGCGTCTGCGTGGGTGTCGGCATGGACGTCCAGATCACCAGCCAGCAGGTCGGTCACAGCGCCTGCAACTACGGTCGCGGTCACACTGATCTCTCCGGGCTGCAGTTCTGCGGCCAATGTGGCCTCGAACTCACCCTCTCCGTGGGGTTGAACTGACAGTTTGGTGCCGCCCAGTTCAAGCTCCAGCTTGGCATCCTTGACCGGGCTGTTGTCAGCGGTGTGGTCCAGGTACAGCGTGATGTATTTGCCGTTCACCACACCCACCAACTCAAATGCCTCGGTCGTGGCGGTAAAGCGGGGTTTGGTCGGACCGCCCGCAGCGGCAGGTGCTTCGCCATGGTCGTGGCCGTCACCGGCCCAACCGCACAGGGCTACGGTGGTCAAGATCACCGCGAGGAAAAATGGCTTACGCCGTGTCAAAAGTTTCGTCATGTGTGTTTCTCTAAAGGAGTGGTGTATGCCGAGGCTGGGCCGGGCTTATTCCGGCAACAGCCCCAGGGTTTGGCGCAGAGCGGACTGGGCAGCCGCCAGGTCTATGCCGGCACGGGCGGCCTGGCGTTCGGCGTCCATGGCTTCGCGCTCCATTCGCAGGCGGGTGGGCAGATCGGTCTCGCCCATCTGGAAAGATTTTTGGAAGAACACGCGCGACTCGCGGGCCAACACCGCACGCCGTTGGGCCGCATCGCGCTGGGTCTGGGCGGACACTAAGCCCACGCGGGCGACTTCCACGTCGCCCTGCAGCCGTTCGCGCTCCAGCCGTACGTTTGTTTCGGCTTCCATCGCATCTGCCTGGGCGCTGGCACGTTTGGCCTGGTTGCGGCTGCTGGAGCCCAGTGGGAAGCGAATGCCCAGCGTGATGCTGTGCTGGTAAGCCTCATCCAGTTGCCCTCGGTCGCGGCTGGTGGCCAGCATCAACTCTGGGTTGGCGCGGGTCTGCACCTGTGCCAACTCTGCGGAGCGTTGGGCCACATCGGCACTGTCTTGCAGCTCGGCAACTGCCGGGTGGGTGACTAGCAGTGTGGCAGTATCCGCAGGCAAAACAGGCATGGGCTCTGCCCCGATAGCGCCGCCTACGCCACTTGGGCCAGCAGCTGACAGCTGGGGCACCAGACCGGAGAGGGCACGCAAGCGCTGGGCAGCAGTCGCCAGCACACCCGTGGCCTCAGCCAGCGTCACCTCTGCCGTGGCCAGTGCGCCATCCGCCTGGTTCTGGTCGGCACGCGCCAGATCCCCGGCACGCACCCGTTTGGCCACATCCTGTGCAAGCTGTTGTGCATGGCTCAACAACTCACCGGCCAGCGCGTGGTCCATGTGCGCGCGCGCCCAGGCCCAGTAGGCCTCGCGCACCTGTGCCGCCGTGCGCAGCTGTGCCGCACGCACGCGGCTACTCGTCGCCCGCGCCTGCGCATCGGCTACCGCAACGGTGCTCGCACGCTCTCCCGGTAGCCACAGCGGGATGCTGATGCCGGCCACCATTTCGTCACGGCCCAGGCTCTGGTTCAGGCGGTCGGTCTTGGTGGACAGCTCCAGCGCCACGGGCTCTGCGGTCCAGCGGGTGGCGGCCTGCTGCTGGGCAGCGGCTGCATCCAGGCGCATTTGTTGTGACAGGGCCTCGGGCTGGCGCTGCCAGGCGGCCTCAAAGGTTTGCTTTAGTGTTGTTGTCGCAGCGACGGGGGCAGCCGTTGCGCTGTGGGCAGCCAGGGCCAGCACGGCACACGGCCACCAAATAACTTGATTTTTTCGGAACATCCGATTCTCCAAAAATGAAAAACATTTGGGGGAATCGGCGAGGTGCAATCAACAACAGCCCTCAACACGATCACGCGCCGCACCAGGCAGCGCGTACCAACAGTGAGAGGTCAGGAAAGTCCAGCCTCGCCGATTAGGCGAGGTCAGCCCAATTTGGGCGTTCTGGTAGGGAAGCGGGGTGGGAGGACAGGCGCAGCGCGGGTGCACCGTGCGCATCTGATGACAGGCTAATCGTCAAGAAGGGGGTCGACTGCAGCATGGCCGTGCAGCAGCCAGCGTGACAAGCACTACAGTCTGTATCAGACGACCCAAAGGCCTTGGAGTTGTCGCTGTCCGTGGGTTCGGCATCGGCTTGGTGCTGGTGCTCGTGGTGCCCAACGTGCTGAGTCGTTGCCTCAGTTTCATGCTCGCAATAACTCGCCACTGCAGCCCAACTGAGCTGCATCGGCAAGAAGACTACGAGGAAGATGAGGAACCAGCGGCGCATTGCGGCGAGAGTGTAGCAGCCCTTCATCATTAACCCTCTTGGGTTTGTGCCATTCATAGTTTTTCACGAATGTGTGCCACGTTACGGTTCATCGCGTGCCGAATGACGTACGCATAAAGCGAACGTTTGACCCCGCTCAGGTTGACGCCGTGCTGCGCGTAGAAGTCGTCCGGAGAATCAAACAGCCCGAAGTCGTGGTTGATTCCATCCTTCTGGATGAAGGTGTCCTTGCCTACCCAATCCACCGGCGGGCACTGCAGATTGGGGGTCGCGGCACCATATCCGCAAAACGGCCCTTGGTGACCCGTAAATCGGCTTTGCAATGCCTTCAGGTAGCGGCGGTCCAAAATGAAACCCTCCAGGCGAATCCACTGGCCCGTCGAGCATATTTCGACCCAGCTGTGGATGATGCTGCGTGGTGCGAGCTGGTACGCCACCCCAGTGATCGCCCCCTTTTGCAGCGCCTTGTCAATTGTGAATCCATGAAATCGGCAGGCCACACCAACCTCTCGCAGCAGCGCCATCAACAAAGTGCCCTTGGTGTTGCATTGACCGATGCCATCCGCCAGCACTTGGGACGCTGGCAAATCGTCCGAGGCGTTGTAACCAAAGGCGATGTCGTCGCGCACAAAGTTGTAGACAGCACCGATGCGCTCGTATTCGCTGAGCAGCAGCCAGCCCTGCCGCTGAACCAGGGTTTGAATGATCGCGTGATCGTAGTCAAGCAACGGTGTCGGTTGTCGCCAACTGGCGAGCTGCTCGTTGGATGGTGGCGTGGTGGGTGCTTGAAGAATGTCCACGGGCTTACTCCGATGCCTTTGCGCGCAACAGCCGCAGCCCATTGCCCACCACCAGCAGGCTGGCCCCCATGTCGGCAAACACCGCCATCCACATGGTGCCCAGGCCCAGCAGTGTCAGCACCAGAAACACGGCCTTGATGCCCAGTGCCAGAACGATGTTCTGCACCAGCACCGCGTGGGTGCGTTGGGACAGGCGCACAAAGCGCGGCAGTTTGCGCAGGTCGTCGTCCATCAGCGCCACATCGGCGGTTTCTATCGCGGTGCCGGTGCCGGCCGCCCCCATGGCAAAGCCGATGTCGGAGCGCGCCAGAGCGGGTGCGTCGTTGATGCCGTCGCCCACCATGCCGACTTTTCCGCCCAGGGCCATCTTGCGCTCTATCGCCTGCAGTTTGTCATTGGGCAACAAGTCGCCAATGGCCTCGTCAATGCCTACTTCAGCCGCAATAGCCCGGGCCGTATGGGCGTTGTCTCCAGTCAGCATGACGGTCTTGATACCCAGCCCGTACAACTCTGCAAGGGCCTGTCGACTGCTTTCCTTGACGGTGTCAGCCACGGCAAACACGCCGTGCACGCTGCTGTCGTCGGTCAGCACAATCACCGTCTTGCCTTGACCCTCCAGGTCGGATAGCTGCGCTTCCAGCGCGTCTGTGCAGCGTCCCAGTTCATGGATCAAGCGGTGGTTGCCCAGGTGGTAGCGCTTGCTATCAATGACGCCGGTGGTGCCGCGCCCTGGAAGGGCCTCAAAGGCTTCCACCGAACGCAGGGCAACACCATCGGTCAGGGCGGCCTGGGCCACAGCGCGCGACACGGGGTGGTCGGAACGGCTCGCCAGGCTGGCGGCCACGCTGCGCACGTCTGCGGCTGGCGAGCCATTGAGGGGTAAAAAGTCCGTCTGAACCGGCTTGCCGTGCGTGATGGTCCCGGTCTTGTCCAGCGCCAGCCAGGCCAGCTTGCGCCCTTCTTCCAGATAGACACCGCCCTTGATGAGAATGCCTTGACGCGCAGCGGCGGCCAATCCGCTGACGATGGTCACTGGTGTGGAGATCACCAACGCACACGGACAGGCGATGACCAGCAGCACCAGCGCCTTGTAGACCCATTCCATCCAACTACCGCCCAGCAGCAGCGGGGGGGAAACCGCAACCGCCACGGCGATGGCAAAGACAACAGGGGTGTACACGCGGGCAAACTGGTCGACAAAACGCTGGGTGGGTGCCCGTGCGCCCTGCGCGGCCTCAACGGCATGAATGATGCGCGCCAGCGTGCTCTGGCCCGCTATCGCAGTGACCACGTATTCGAAAGACCCTGCCTCGTTAATGGTTCCGGCGAAAACGGCATCGCCCTCCACTTTGTCGACCGGCAGGCTCTCGCCCGTGATCGGGGCCTGGTTGATGGTGGAGCGACCACTGACGATGCTTCCATCCAGGGCAATGCGCTCACCCGGCCTGACACGCACCCTGGCAGCCACTGCGACCAGCTTGGCATTCACTTCACACCAGCTGCCGTCGGCCTGCTGCACCGTCGCACGTTCCGGCGTCAACCGCATCAACTCCTGAATGGCGTTGCGTGCCCGGTCAAGAGACTTGGCTTCGATCAGTTCGGCAATCGTAAATAGCACCATCACCATGGCCGCTTCCGGCCACTGGCCTAACAGCAGCGCACCAGTCACGGCAATGCTCATCAGCGCGTTGATATTCAGGTTGCCATTGCGGATGGCAATCCAGCCCTTTTGGTAGGTGCTGGTGCCACTCGCGAATACGGCGACCACGGCCAACGCGGCGGC